>JBDONA010000680.1:0-4071 GCA_039831575.1 Fuerstiella sp.
TCGATGGCAAGCCGCAGCCAAAACTTCTGTCCTCGATCGCCAATGCCAGGTGGGACGCCATGATGTGGGGGCCATACTTCCAGGATCGTCCGGAGTTTTATTCCTGCTGGATCGACTTCTGCCTGAAGTGTCCATTCAGTTGCTGAAACCCCGTGTTTTCATTGGCTTTCGGCGTTCTTCCGTCTCGCAAAAACATCGGTGGCAACTCAGTTTCGTCGCCATTCGCATCGATTCGCGGCGGTTTGTTGCCACCTGTGTTGCCACTTTTTGAACTGCCAGGAGTCCGTGCATTGAACCGTTCAAAGTGTCCATCGCTTACGATCGCATAACTGCTGTTCTGGACCTTCACATCGTGCCCGATCCATGCGGCGATAACGTGTGCAGGAGCTTCACCAGCATCGATCCAGTCGTTTTCGCACGACAGCCGCAGGTTCTTGATCAGGTTCGGCCACGGTTTGTATCCCGCCTTCTCGACGATGGCCAGTATCTGGCGAAATATCCCAGTACCACGGATGTTCGGGAACAGAAACGACTCGCCCTTTTCAGCCACTGCGAACGCATCACTGAGGTACGTCTCCACGTCTCTGGTCGGAACGAACCGCAGTTCCTTGCCTTTGTGCCGCTTCGTCTTCGATGATCTGACGCCGAGCTTCCCCTCATTCCACAGCACGTCGTTCCACGTCAGGTCCATCGGTTCCATTTTCCGCAGACCAGCATACCGCCAGAGTGCGACCAGAAGCCGCCATTCGGCGTTTGGTGCTGCCTGAATGACATTGTCGATGATCTCGGCGGGTATGTTCATTTTCCCCTCGTCACCAGCAAACAGACTGCTGACCTGATTGCGAAACGGATCCTGTGGCAACAGTTCTTCACGTACGGCATGACCGAACATCGCCTTCGCATTGCCGATTCTATTCCTGATGGAGGTCTCCTGCATGCGTCCTGTCGGTGATCGTCGCGTTACAGGAATCTCTCGCCGTCCCATCCACTTCCGAAATGCCTTGCCATCGGCAAGTGTGAAGGAATCAATCGACCTGGTACCGTCGAAACACTCCAACAGTAGATTGCGAGTTTGCCTCCAATTCTTGAGAGTGTTATCGCTCGCGACCTCACCTTTTCGCGTGATGCCCGTTGATACGTACTCATCGAGAAATGCCGCCAGCGTTATGGACGGTTCCGCCACTGGTTCGGATCCGGCGACGGCTTTTGGTGCCGTCAGTCGAGCCCGTACCAGTTTCGCGTGTAGCTTCTCACCGATGTCACCGAGCCACTTTGCCGTCGCCAGTTCGACCGTGCCGCCGCTGGCTTTCGACGCTACCAGCAAATCGACTTGCCGTGCAATCTGATTCGCGGTGGCCTTGTTTACCTTGCCTGGACGCAGCGACCGCCGCCCGTTGTCCTGGTCAACGTAACTGACTTTCCAGCCTTTGCCGTCTTTGTGAACGCTTGCCATTGTTCCTCATCTCCTGAATGAATTCCTAATTTTCTCCGTCTATGCGTCTTCGCTTTTCACCCATGTCAACCCCACAACCGGCAGCAGTGCATCGACGGTCGAAACCCTGATGTCAGCGTCGAGCATTACAAATCGGCTTAGAGTCGCTTCCGGAATTCCGGATTCCTTCGATATCCGGTACCGGCTTTTCGGGCCGTCTTCAATCGCCTGTTTCAGCGCCTGTTTCAGCGTCTGAGGATTTCTTTTTCGCTTCGCCATTTTGATTCTCCGAACTTACGTTTATGTAAGTATAGGAAATGCCGTTCCCTTGTCAATTTGCAATCGCGGCCTTCACTGTCCGTCTCTCCTTCCGCCACGTCGAAATCGCCTGCCTTCACGATCTCCTCATGCTCTTCATGCGTCGAATCAGCGACCTGCGAGTCCAGTATGAAAAATCGAACATTCACAGTTCCCGTCGTATTGGCTGTGGTTTTCAAACCTGAACACCTCAGGTCTGTCGTCGTTGCCGATCATCTTTCACTTCCTCCTTGGTTGGTGTTCAGTTCCTACCTCAAATTCATTCTGGTACGGACAAAATGACTTTTCGTCACGACTCTGGTCCGTCCGGACGGACGGACAGCCCTAAAGGACTGTCGCGTCCGCACCAGATTCGGACAAAAGACACCAGTCCGGACAGTTGTCCGAAACAAAGTGTCCTTATTCAGATAAGGCGATCAGCCGGTAACCAATGCACGTCCTGCGGCCAGATTTGAAGTCTGGAATGATCTCGATCGCATCGGCTGATTCCTCCACAGCAGTCTGGAAGATCTCACGAACCGACTTTGTCCCACATGCTTCTGCCAGCCGTGATTCAGATAACCCGCCGGGGCTCCGCTTCAGTGCCTTCAACATTCGCCGCTTCATGTCGCCGACCTTGTCGTTCTCTTTCTGCTGCTCCTGAAACGCCCTGTGATCGAGTAGGCTGGTAAACTCGGCCGACCAGTCCCGTTCGTCAAAGTCGAGCTTCAGCAGGCCGAACTGCTCATCACGGCCGCCATACCGCACAGCCAGTTGATGCAATCCGTCGCCTTGGTATTCGCTCATGCGTCCCATCAACCAGTAGTTGCCCGCGAACTCTGCGATACCGGCCTGAGACAAGTCCTCAAGGTTCGGTGCGTCGTCGTAACTGGCCGACTTCTTCACATGGTGAGCGATGATGACCTTTGCTGGCCTGCATTCCTGCATGAACCGTCGCATGGCGGGGCCGACTTCCGTCAGGTTCGCCGTGTTGACACCCTCCAACCCCATGTAGAGCGGATCCAGAATCACCACACCGATGTCGTGTTTCTCAACGGCTTCGTTGACCGCCATGCAATCCTCTAGGCGGGGCAGGCTCGGAAAGTTCATTGCCTCGATACGGATACTGTCGCCGATATCCGCAGCCGTCAGGTTCCTATGTTCAGCAGCTCGCCGCACTTTTCGGATGGCCGCCTTATCTGATGCCTCACCAGTGATCAGCAGTACCCGCTGTCGCTGTGGAATCTCAAACTTGTTGAGCCACGGAAACCCGGTCGCCAGTGCAATCGCCAGATCGGTCAGCAGCGTTGTCTTCAGGCTCTTTTGTTTGGCTCCAAAGATGGTTGGCTGGTCTGCGGAAAGGATGTCCTTGACAAGCCACTGGACAGGCTCCAGGGACAATGGCCAAAGGTCCACGGCGGCGACACCTGCAAACGTTCGGCGTTTGTCTGGCTCGTGCTCAGCTTCGCCAGTCGTATCGTCCTGCTGTGCTTTCAATCGATCCTTCTCAGGAAGTTCGGCCAATTTACTTGGTGAGTGACTCACGTGGCACCTCCTGCAAAATACGCTTTCGCTGCTTCCAGTTGTTGGTCTCCAAATCCGTTTGCGTGCGTCCAGAATCGCCACTTGCCGTATGATTTTCGCGGTGGCAGTCCGTTAACCACGTCCGAAAACACGTACAGCGTTCCGTGTTCGGGACTAAGCGTGGCACTGATGCCGAAATCCTTCCCCGGACGTGTCCATGCGTCGCCGTTTCGTCCGGCTGGTTTCCACCCGTGTGCAATCAGCAGTTCCGGCCACGTCGCCGTTGTCTCGATGTGAGCTTCGGCCCGCGTGATGTCGTTGTCACCCGTATACGTCGTCACGGTTTTTGGCCTGTAGGCGTCCGTCGGGTTCGGGGTCGGTTTCGGATCAGGATCGAAATCACCCATCAGTTCAACGACGCTCGGATCGTTCGGCACCGTGCACAGCAGCAGTTCGACGGATTCGTCAACGTCCAGCCACGCTGCATCGCCCCAGATCCGTGAATTGTGATCCCGTTTATGATGTCGCCCCGGCATCCGGACACCGTTACCAATCTTTCCGCCGTGCCGTTGTTTCGGGTTGGCCTCGATGTCATCGTCGGGATAGTCGGAAATGATCCAGCGAGCGAAACAGTACGCCTGTTCAGATGGAATCGGCTCAGCAAATAAAATCCACAGGTGAAGGCCGCCCTGTCCGTCTGAGTCTTCCAGAATGGAAACGATGCCAAGTTCCGTCAGTATGTTCAGCAGTCCCGTGGCAACGTCCATGTTGCGCTGTGCAACGCCTGGCAGTTCGTCGTGATTGTCGAAGTCCAGACA
>JBDONA010000741.1:0-4063 GCA_039831575.1 Fuerstiella sp.
CTCGGAACATGATGAGATCGTCTTCGGCTCGGAAGACCGTACCACCGCCTCGGCGTACGGGGCGTTCGAACCACATTTTCATGTAACGCGAATTCGCGTAGTCAAGTTCGCGCACCATCTTCGGTTTAGCGCCGAGTTGAATCGCTTCGTCGAGGGCGACGTCGGCGGCCTTGAGGAAACCTTTGACGTGCACACTGGACATATCCTGCTTCGCAGTGACGACATCGAACGTGTCCGATTTGGTTTCTGGCGGAAGGTACCGGGCGATGTCGCCGCCGATACCAAGCAGGTCGTGCAGCGTGTGTTCGTATTCAAGGCGACTGAGTCGTCGCGACGGAACGCGGCCTATCGTCTTTTGCAATCGCTGATTGGCCTGTTTTAGTTCGCCCTCAAGTAACGACAACGCCTTGTCACGAACTGCCTTGTCGGGTTGAGTTTCCTCGGGAGGCGGCATTTCGCCGCGTTTGACGCGGTCGTAAACTTTGACCCATTGGCGAAACGAATCCGCATCTTCAAAGTTTCTGCCGAGCGTCGTGAAGTCGAGACGTGTTTCTGTATCAGCATCGTGACATGCGACACACGAAGTCTGGACCAGTGAGTCCAGGTCCGTCGCAAACGTTGTAGCGCAAAGCGTCTGGGAAAATGCGAACGCAATGAAGACACAAACGAGCATGTGTTGAGATATTCGTGACATCATTTGCCCGCCTCGAAGTTTCTGGCGACGCGGAAACCCACCAGGTACTCAGCACGGAAGTCCTCGCGGCCAGAACTGAGTCGCGCCGCAGAGCGTGTATTGCCGGGATTGTCGGCGAACGACCCTCCCCGCCAAACTCGCACATGACCTTCGTCAGGTCCCGTAGGGTCAACGACTTCCTTTTTCTTACCGTCGTACTCAGCGTACCAGTCCTGGCACCATTCCCAGGTATTGCCGTGCATGTCGAACAGGGCCCAGGCATTCGGAAGCTTTTGGCCGACGCGATGGGCGTACTGCTGGCCGTCATGGTAAGCATTTGCGTCGTACCATGCGTAGTCGGCCAGCTTCGCGTCTTCCTTTCCGAAGCTGTAAACCGTGGTCGATCCTGAACGGCTGGCGTATTCCCATTCCGCTTCCGTGGGTAAGCGATACTCCACGCCTTCGGAATCACCCAGCTTTCTGCAGAATTCGACGGCGTCTTTCCAGCTCACATACGTTGCCGCGTAAGTCGGTCCATCCTCGACAAGGGGTTTGCCTTCCCACGGACGCGCAGCCATGACTTTCTGGTATTGCTGCTGAGTGACTTCGCAGGCACTGATGTAGAACGGTTTCGTGATCCTGACGACGTGCTGAGGCATCTCGGCTTTGTCTGCTTGTGGTCGTTCCTTCTTGAGTTTGTCCGGCTTCGGACTGGGAGTTCCCATCTGAAAATCCCCGGCAGGAATGGGCACCAGCACCATGCCGACGCTGTTGGTCACCGGATCACTCAGGGCAAGCTGATCGGATGTCATGTGTTCCCTGACCGTTCCGGCGTCGGGGCTGCCCGAGCCGCAACCGGTAATTGTGAACAGCAGCAGAACAAAGAGCGAGATTCTCACAGTGCTATGGTTTCCCCGATAGCTTTGGATGAATAAGTTATTTGATCGTTCCCCAGGAAAATGGTGCATCACAGCGATTTCAAAACTCGCCGACGACTTCGCCGCCGCCTCGTGTATGGAGCTTTTGCCAGACGCCGCGGTTCTGGGCAGGACCGCACCCGTTTTGCCGACGTGTAAAGTCGATGTTCTCGCTGATGAATCGAGCGGAACCATCAGCCAGCAGTGCCTGAACGCCGCCGGTGTGCAGGCTGCGAGCTGTCATCTGGCCGGTCGAGGAACTGTCGAAGCAACCCATCGGAGGAAGTCCCATGAGTCCCGATACGGCGCAGTTTTCCATGTCGTCGGAGCTTGGTTCCTTACTGTTGGGAGCACTGCCGTCGTTGAACATGGCGGCTGTTCCCGCTCCAAGTCCCGGCATCGCCCAGCTTCCTCGCAGGTCGTGTTCGTTCAGACCGCCTCTCAGTTCGTCTACGGCGATGGTGTTGGATGTGCCGTCGGTGATATCACGCATTCGTACGACACGATTGTACGTTCCGATTCCTCCATCACCACCGCGGTCCTCAACACCGTGTGCACATGGCGAGACATTCATGCCGTAGTTTCCACGTGCCCATCCTCCGCCGGCGTAACTGCAGTGAGTTCCGTCACTTTGCGGGTCCGTGGGGCATTTGTAGATGGACAACTCCGCCGATCGACCTGGGTTCTGATTGGCCGGGATGTTGAAATCCCATTCGTTGTAAAGCGGCGCCTGATCCATGTACGGCAGCAGAAAGACGAGCCAGTTTGCGCCTTTGTCAGCATCGGCAATTCGTGTGGGATCGCCTGTCCGATGGATAAAGAACGGCGGGAAGCAGCGGTTCACGTCGTGATAGTTGTGCAACGCGATGCCGATTTGCTTGAGGTGGCTTTTGCACTGGGTTCGCCGTGCCGCCTCGCGTGCCTGCTGCACGGCGGGCAGGAGAAGTGCGATCAGGATTGCGATGATCGCGATCACCACGAGCAACTCAATCAACGTAAATCCTCGTCGTGAAGTTTTCATGTCATTTGCTCAGGTGGGAGTGTGGGGGGCCTGTTCTTACCCACAGATTCATAGTCGCGAAGCGACGAAAGCACATAGCCGTGGGCGTGAGCCCACGGATTGTGTTTACGACGAAATATCATAGCCGCGAAGCGGCAGCAGAAATTCGAAATTTGCTATCGCCGCTTCGCGGCTCAATTCACGTAAACATTCCGTGACCCACGGCTTACGCCGTGGGCTACGTGCTGCCGCCGCTTCGCGGCTAACCAGATATGTGGGTAAGAACAAGAGTGTGGGGGAGGGACGGTTTTGGATTGTTTGAGTTCAAAACCTTGTTGTTCCAATTCTCGTCGACGATCTTCAAAATATGACATCGTTATTTCGTCACTGGGCTCCCATTCGCAGGGCCCGCGGACTGAATGAACGCGACCAGGTCGAGGATTTCTTCGACCGTGTAGGTGTCCAGCAGGCCGACGGGCATGGTCGAGACATCGGCCGTAATACGTTCTTCGATCGATGGCTTGCTGATCATTTCAATTTTCTCGGGCTTCAGCAAATTGGGCAGCAAGCGAATCTGATCGTCCGTTTCTTCGATGACCAGACCGGTGAGCAGACGACCGTCATCAACCAGAATCATCTGCGTTTTAAACTCTTTGTGAATTTCGACGGAAGGTTTGACGATTTGCTGCAGTAACTTTGAGCCTTTGAATCGCTTGGTGACGTCCGACAGATCGGGGCCAAGCTTCGCCTCGTTGCCGCCGATCTTGTGGCAGCGGCTGCAGGTCGCTTGTTCGAATACCATTTTGCCTCGTTCGAGGGAACGCCCACTCAGTTGGTCTGGCGCTTTGCCGAAGTAGTGATGCTGCCACTTCTTGACGAATCGTCGCTTTGGTGCGGTGTCAATACTGGCGACGTGCTCCAGAATGCGGATGAACATCTGGCCGTCGCGGTTTCGAGCGGGATTAGCCTTTCGGAACTCGTTCCAAAGCTGCCCTACGCGGCCCCGATTTTGTTGCGGCATTTCCTCCATGCGTTTATCGACGTATTTTTGATGCGGCATCTTTGCGTAGGCTGCCGGCATTTCTGCCTTGTCAATCCTTGCGAACAGCGCTGAGTTGTCAGGCTTGGGTTTGCGAGACGTTGCCAGGTTGCCGATGTCATGGGTTCCTTCGTAATGTTTCGGAGCGAGTTTCAGACCGCCACCTGCTGGCAGAATTTTCGGAAGTGAAATTCGGATCACGGCACCGACACCGCGTTCCATGTGCCGAGCCGGCCCCGATGTGCTTGTCCAGACGCTGCCATCGTCATCGAATTCGATTTCGCGTGTGTAGGAAACTCGTGTTGGTAATCGGAACTCGACAAATGTCTCTGTTACAGGATCGAAGCGATTGATTGTGTCGTTGCCGGTTCCGCAGATCCACACGATGCCGTCTTTGTCCACGTTCAACGCGTAAGGAATCTGGTTCTCGGCGT
>JBDONA010000505.1:0-18228 GCA_039831575.1 Fuerstiella sp.
CAGAACGGCAAATGTTCGTCTAAGGTGATGCATTGCTTCTCAACCATCGCAGTCGCGTCGTCCGAGCAGATTCTACTTCAGCATAAATACCCTTGCCCGTTGACAGCGATATGATAGGCAGGACTGTCGGACCCATAAACCGTGACTTGGCTTCGTTGCCGGTGGCCAAGCGGAGTCTACTCCGACCACGGTCATTCATAGTCCATTAGTGCTCAATTCGGGTCAGAATCTCGTACCTATTCTGACACTACCAGAAACCACCGTATTTTGACCGACACCACGGTTCCTGAATTCCCATACGTTTGATGACGCACGAAATCCGTGTCATCTGGTCCATACGTTTTGTCGGAACCGGACTGCATCTGACCCAGCACGTCTGGCCGGGCAAAATTGGCAAATGGCTGAGGGCTGAGGGCTGAGGGCTGAGGGATGAGGGATGAGGGATGAGGGATGAAATCAAGGCTTAACGACACTCGCCTCATGAGTCTGCGTTTCGCGAAACAGTGAATTTGGGCTGCGGCCAAACAGAGTATTTCAACGCTGAAGTGCATCGTGTCGAGAACTCGGACAGAAAAGTCTGGAATGTTGCGAGAAACAGCACGGAACGCGATTGCAGTGTAGAATGAGCTACTTGTATTACCAATCACCACGCACACAACAGAATTCGCCTATCGCGGCGTTCCGAATCCTATGGTGGCAAGTGATTTGTTGTCGGAGGGGCAATTCTGGTCAGCCATGATTTCAGGTCTTCAGCATGAGAATCATCGTCCTGTTTTGCCTTCTCACTGGAACTGCCGTCGCCGAGCCGTGGCAACGGCACACAATCGATCCAAGCGACCGATCGACGGGGAAACGCGGAGCTGATGGGGTACGTTTAGCTGATGTCAACGGAGACGGACATCTTGATATCACCACGGGTTGGGAAGAAGGCGGGGCGGTGGCCGTTTATCTCAACCCTGGCCCTGGTGGAGCCAGGAAACTCTGGCCTGCAGTCACCGTTGGTTCGATCAGAGGCGTGGAAGATGCCGTGTTCGCCGACCTGGATGCAGACGGCGCAATCGATGTCGTTTCCTGTGCAGAGGGGAAGGTGAACAATGTGTTTGTTCACTGGGCGCCGGATTTGAAGGCAGAGTACCTGTCGGCCAAAGCCTGGAAAACGGATGTGTTTCCAGCATCCGAGGGCCGTCGCTGGATGTTCGCCTTGCCGATGGACATGAACACTGACGGTCGGGTTGATCTGGTCGTTGGATCGAAGAACGACAATGCCATTGTTGGCTGGCTCGAGAATCCGAAAAACGCCCGCGATACCGCCAGCTGGAAACTTCACAAGCTGACTCACGCCAGTTGGATCATGTCTCTTCGCGCATCGGATCTCGATGGAGATGGTGATGCGGATATTGTGTTTTCCGATCGATTCGGCTCTCAACCGGGCATCTTCTGGCTCGAGAATCCTGGGAGTCAGTCCGGAACGTGGGAGCGACGTTTGATCGGAGGTAAAGGTCATCAGGTCATGTTTCTCAGCGTGGGTGATCTTGGTGGAAAGGGCGCCCGGAACGTGATCTGCCCGACTTTGGGAGGTGACTTGCTCTATTGCGTGCGCGGCAAATCGGGCGATTGGACTGAAACCGTGATCCCGCTGCCATTCGGCCTGAAAGCGGGCAAAGGCGTAGCGATTGCTGATGTTAACCTGGATGGACGGGCTGATCTCGTCACGACTTCCGAGGCGCAGCGCGAGGCTGACGACATGGTTTCCGTCGGCTGGAAGGAAAACACACCAGGCGGCTGGATAGATCACGCGATCAGTGACCAGCACGGCAGAAAGTTCGATCGCCTCGAAATGCTGGACCTCGACGCAGACGGAGATCTGGATCTGCTCACCTGCGAAGAGGTCCACAATCTCGGGGTGTTCTGGTACGAAAACCCCGCGCGGTAACTGACACCGACTTTGTATGGTTATCTTAAATCGAAGGTTTCTCCATGTATGAGCGAATGCTCGTCCCACTCGTTTGCGTGTTGGGTGCCACCATCGGCAGTGTTAAGGCTGATGAAAGTCCCCGGGCAACCTCGGTGGAAAAGAATCACTCCGACTCTGCATGCGTGGCAGTCGACAACGACTTCGTGGATGAAGTCTGGACGAAGGTGGGCGAGCGAACTTGCCTGAAGTGCCATAACGTCGATGGCGATGCTTCGGATAGCCGATTCCTGCTGCGCGACCCTTCTCTTCGGCAAGTGGCGGCGAGAAAGAAGACGCACGCAGGCAACCGTGATGCGTTTGCCAGAATGGCTGAACTGCGAGAGGACAATCAGTCGCGATTGCTCATGAAGGCGCGAGGAATGCTCGATCACGGCGGCGAAGAGGTGCTCAAGGCGGACTCGACGGAATATCGAATCCTGGAACGCTTTGTTCGTAGGCAGCGCGGAAAGAAGCAATCGCCAGCACAACATGTAGAGTACGCCGACTACGATCCGCCACCATTTTTCGAGGGCGTGACGATGCTGGAGCCGCGACAGTTGCTAAGACGCGTAACACTTACTCTGACAGGAAGATTGCCGACTCCGAAAGAGCATTCAGCCGTCGAGCAGCGTGGCCTGGACGCACTGAGTTCGATTCTCGACAGGGTGATGCAGGAAGACGCCTTTTATACGTGCTTAACCGAAGGATTCAACGACATCTTTCTTACTCTGGGCTACGATGGAGTCCCTGAGCGAGTGCTGGGATACCGCAACTTCGGCGAGACTCGGAACTGGCCACAGAAGTTTGACCTCAGCCATATACAAGATAAAAAGGAACGTCGGCAGGCACTCTATAAGCTGACAGGTGACTATCGGGCGGCGATTCTCCAGGAACCGCTTAAGCTGATCGAATACATCGTTCGCCAGGAGCGTCCGTTTACCGAAATCGTGACGGCCGACTATATCATGGTCTCGCCCTATACGGCTCGCGGTTATGGAATCTACGACGAACTGGAAGACAGATTCGAGGACTCGGGCGATTTCATGGAATTCGTCCCCACTCGACTCGAAGCGCTCACCTTGCGAGACGGCAAGCCCGACCAGAAGACTCCGACCGGCTTGCACGGTCATTCCGGGATGTTGACGACGTTTCATTGGCTGAAACGGTATCCAACCACGGAAACGAATCGAAATCGGTTACGGTCAAGGATGTACTATCAACACTTTCTCGGTGTGGATGTCATGGCACTCGCCCCTCGCGTGACAGATGCGGCAGCAGTCGATGCAGAGTATGAGATTCCGACCATGCAGGCTGCCGATTGTGTAGTGTGCCACAGAACGGTGGACCCCGTCGCCGGGCTGTTCCGTGACTACTACGACACGACCGCGACGCTCGATAACGGCCCGTACAGTCCTCGCAAGGACGGCTGGTTCACCGACATGTTCGGACCAGGTTTCGAGGGAGAAGATATTCCTGAAGCAGATCGATGGCGATCACTGCAGTGGCTGGGCGAGCGGACGGCCAAAGATCCGAGATTCGCAGTCGCCATGGTCGAACACGTGTATTACATCCTGACCGGTCGCAAAGTTCTGGTCCCGCCGCAGGACATTGACGATCCGTTGTTTGCATCACGCCGCCGCGCCTATCAGATGCAACGGAATGAAGTCACCGAAATCGCAGCCGAGTTTTCCGAGGCTAACTTCAATCTCAAAGTGGCTTTCAAGCAGCTGATCCTTTCTCCGTTCTACCGGGCCGACGGACTCGCGACAGTGGCCGGCCATCCTCGTCGCCGCGCGGAACTCGACGACATCGGGGTCGTCCATCTGTTGACTCCCGAACAACTCGAACGAAAGATTGAGGCGGTGTTTGGCGTACCGTGGGGGCGTCTGGATAAGCATATGCAGATCCTTTACGGGGGCATCAATTCGAAGTCAGTCACTGAAAGGATCGCTGATCCCAGTGGCGCCATGGGAGCGATCCAGCGGATCATGGCCAATGAGGTCGCTTGTAAGAATGTTTCGGCCGACTTCGCCCTGAAACCTGACGAACGCATGCTGTTCCCAAACATCGAGTTGGATGTCGTGCCCGGCGAGACTTCAGGCAAGCAGATCCGCCAGGCGATTGTGTACCTTCACCAGCGTCTTCTCGGTCGCTTCGATTCCGTTGACGCCCCAGAAGTCGAGCGGACATTTCAGTTGTTTGCCGGGATTCTCGACGATGCGAAGTCGAGATCCGAGAACGGACAACCGATCGATCCCCGCGAGGCCTATCACTGTCGTGCGAGCCGAAAAGATGGTCCACGAACGATGGATCCTCACTATACACTGCGAGCCTGGCGAGGCGTCGTGACGTATCTACTACGTCAGGAAGAATTCTTGTACGAATAACGCCGCGTAAACAAAGCCACGCGGTGCAGCACTCAGACAACATAGAGCAGGACCATGAACACGCGACGCGATTTACTGAAACGCTGTGGCCTTGCTGGTCTGGGCTTCGCCGTTCCGATGAATACTCCGATGCTGCTCGGCGAGGAAACCGAAAAGGAGCTACCGAGATACGACGGCCCGTACTTCGTCGTCGTCAACGCCTCAGGCGGATGGGACACGACGTATCTTATGGATCCCAAGGGCAGCGATGAGATCAACCGACTGTACAAGGAAGGAGAAATCCTGTCAGAAGGTAACCATCGATTTGCTCCCATCGCCAAACACATCGACGAGGGGGTGAGCAATGAGGCTTTCTATGCCAGGTATGGAAAGGAACTGCTGACCGTCAACGGTCTCGATTATTCGGTCAACAACCATTCGCCCTGTTCGCGCTACATGGCGACGGGAAAGCTCGACAGCCAGGCGTATCCGACTTTTGCTGCGTTGGTCGCTGCCTGCAAAGGGCCGGAATGCCCGATCGCGTTCCTGACGTTCGGTAACTATTCCGGCACGGGAAACCTTGTGCCCATGTCTCGCGTCCCGTACCTGCAATCGCTCTCGTCTCTCGCCAATGCCGACGGCGTGAACGGTGTCGCAACGTCTCCGTACCACGACGACTTCGTAAATGACCGTATGGAGCAGGCGCTAAGAACGCAGTTCGAAGCTCGGGCAAGGACGGCTCGTTTACCACGTCGTGAACGGGCTCAAAGCATGCTCTATGCGGCACAGCTCAACTCGAAAGCCCTCCAACGCGTCGCTCCATTCCTCTCCGAAAGTGTCGCCAGAGGACGGTTGCCTCAACAGGCGCAAATAGCACTCGCAGCATTTAAGGCCGGTGTTTGCGTCTCGGCGAATCTGTCGATTGGCCAGTTCGACAGTCACGCGAACAACGATCGTGACCAAATGCGACTGATCCCCGAATTTCTGTCGGGCATTGATGATTTGCTCCGCCGAGCTGAGGAGCTGCAGATTCGCGAGAAGCTGGTGGTCGTGATTCAGAGCGAGATGGGCCGCAGACCGTCGTATAACAAGGGCAATGGCAAGGATCACTGGTCGATTGGTTCGATCATGTTATTAGGCGCGGGAATTGAAGGCAATCGCGTGGTCGGAGCCACCGATGAAGAACAATTCCTCGTGCCAGTCGATGCCACGACGCTCGCCCTCAACAGAGAGGCTGGAATTAGAATTCGACCGGAACACATCCACACCGCGTTGCGGGAACTGGCAGGTGTGGAAAACCATCCCGCCAGCAAACAGTTCCCCCTCGACGTGCCTGACGACGAACGAATGAGTCATCTCCTGGGCTGAGACAATCGACGTTGTCAATTCGCAGCGATGGGTCGCGCAAGACCACTTGCTGATGAAGCAAGCCATGAGGATTTCCCGAACAATTCAGGGAATTCGTTTGCGAAGACGCGGTAGTCCGGTGCTTGCTATGCGATCCGCAGGACAACGGTCCAACTCTCTTCTACGTATACGTTTCTCAATATGCCTCGACTAACGACCGTATTCCAGGATTGCCATTCGTTTCTTGAGGCCCGAAATCCGTGTCATCTGGTCCATACGTTTTTTGCGAATCGGATTGCATCTGACTCAGCGCGTCTGACCTCGTAAAATTGGCCAAATGGCTGAGCGATGAAAGCAACGTATTCTGCGACGACTTGTTCAACCGCCTTGCGCGCTCATGACACGCCCTCCTTGGTTAGCAAGGCAATCTTGGCTGTTGTCTTTTCGACTGCGCGACGATTCGGGTTTAGCCTCAGGTCTCAAGTTTCATTGCTCGATTCGGCTGTAGCTAACACGGCGGTGCTAAGGAATCCCGAATCCCGATGTCCATTCCATTGCCAAAGGCAAGTCTGCAGACTTTTCTGTGCCTGTTTGCTTCTGACTTTGCGCAGCTTCGGCGTTGGGTCGCGACGGCCGTTACATCAGTTCCCGAATCGGGTTGCCGTGAGGGATGAGTGGCACTGGACGGCCGGCGTTGTCGGGCCTCGTCGTGGTGTAGTCGATGCCCAAATGTGTGAAGACGGTGGCCAGCAGGTCGTTGGGATCGAGCGGGCGGTCCTGGGGGCGTTCGCCTTTCGGTGTGGTTGATCCAATAACCTGTCCGGTCTGCATCCCGCCACCGGACACGAGCACCGACATGGCTCCTGGATAATGATCACGTCCCGGTTGGAGCACTTTCGATGCTGTGCCCTTCTGAGGATTTATCCGCGGCGTGCGGCCAAATTCTCCGGTGACGATTACCATCACTTTTTTGTCGAGCCCTCGCTGGTAAATGTCTTCGATCAGGGCCGCGATTGCGCGGTCGAAGACCGGCAGACGCGCACGTGCGTCGTCGAACAGGTGACCGTTGACCGCGTGAATGTCCCAGTTGCCGATGCCGCCGAGAATGCCAGGGTTCTGCATCTGCATGGTGACGAAACTGGTGCCCGCTTCGACCAGTCGCCGCGCCAGCAGAGCTCGCTGGCCCCATTTGTGACGCCCATACCTGTCACGGACCTCCTTGGTTTCCTGCGAAATGTCAAACGCCTCCCGAGCTCGATTGCTGGTCAGCAGTTCGATGGCCTGCTGGTTGTACTTGTCGATGGAATCCATCACGCCTGACTGATCGACGTTGCGTTTGATGCCGTCAACCGCAGTCAACAAAGTGCGTCGATCATCCAGTCGGTTCCGCATGTTGTCAGCCAGCGACAGATTATTGACTTTGAAATTCGCAGCATTCGGATCGGCTCCCACGACAAACGGCAGATAGGCGGGACCCAGTTCGGCCGCTCCGCCACCGTAAACATTCGTCGCACTGCCGACATATCGCGGCATGGCCGGATCCCGTTTGCCTTCCAGCATCTTCGAAACGACCGGCCCCAGGCATGGAAACTGGGCCAGTGGATCGAGCACTCGAATCGGGTTGTAGCCCGACAGAAATCGTCCGGCACCGCCCGCGTGATTCGCGAAGCCGTGCGAGATGGAACGGATGATGTTGAACTTGTCAGCGACCTGAGCATGCAGCGGCAGCAGTTCGCAGACGTCCATACCGGGCACGACAGTTGAGATCGGCTGCAGTTCACCCCGATACTCGATCGGAGCATCGGGTTTCATGTCATACGTTTCCATATGACCTGGTCCGCCCTGCAGCCAGACCAGGATGACAGAGGTGTCGGCCACCGGTCGATTTTCGGCCTTCGCTTTGGCGCGCGCCTGAGCCACGTCGCCAAGCGTCAGACCACCGAGCAGCAGCGATCCGGCTTCCAGAAAAGATCGGCGGTCAACAGGTCCGCGGCAACGCTGAGTTTGAGTGTCCATGCTGGGCACCTGAGGAGGGATTTCTTGCAGGCGGGCGAATCCGACAACTTCCGCCGCCGCGACGTTGGCAGGCGGAAGATCTGAACGGTCACAACAATGGTACACTACTTTCGCGCAATCGTGGTCGCGCCTTTCGTAAAACGTGCCGGAAAAACAGTGAACGTGCAAACCAGCTGAAAGGTCTCGCTGTCGCGAAGAATGCTCTGCGGTCGGCTTCTGAATGTACACGTCGCACAGCCCAGCGGACACGCCCTCCGCAGCGCGCCGGGCGGAACAGAAAAATCGCGGCTGTCATCCTCTTGACGGCGTGTTGCTATGAGATTTGGGCGGCATCGTGAATCAAATTTATGCTGTGTTGTCGGACCGATGGCCACAGAACAATCCTTTTTACACTTCGATCGTGACCACCGAAACAGTTAACAAAGAAGCTCAACGCTGCACGGGAAACAGGAATGTTTTTTCCTCTTTGGCGCTAATTCTTCTTTGTGTCCAGCATCCTTTTCACGCGGGCCTGCTCTTTTGTCAAGGCTGCGCCCGTCACCGGATAGGGCTTGAAGGCAGGGTCGGGCGTGAGCCGTTCATCGATCGGAATCTCGCGCCAGCGGAGCGATCGAAACCAGACATCCTGACCGTGGTCCTGCAGCCAGAGCCGTCCGCCGCGCCCCGTGAGATCGCCGCCGCGAATGCCGAGCAGTTTCACATACTCCGCCCATTTACGATCCGCGTAGTCGAACGACAGTACCCGCTCGCCGTTGAGCCAATGCTCGATCACCGTGCCTTTGCAGAGAATGCGCGCCGTGTTCCACTCGCCAAAGGGTTTTGTTGCATCCCTGGATGGTGCCATGCAGAAAAAAATCGACGCGGCTGCCTGACGCGCATTCTCGCCGTAGGGACTGTGCATGTTGTCGAGGATCTGATATTCGACCTGCCCAGGCCGGTAATAAACACCCGAGTTGCAGCCCTTCGATACTTTCCAGTCGAAGCGAAGTTCAAAGTCGTCCGGGACGGTTGAAGCCGTATAGGTCAGCGAGCCGCCTTTCTCTTTTCGGTAGAACACGTCGTCCTCGATCACCCAGTTGCCAGTATGTTCCCAGCCCGCAAAGGTTTTTCCGTCGAACAATGACGTAAAGTCTGCATCTGTCGTTTGAGCATATGCGGTAGCCGCAAAGCAAACGACGGATGTGCAAACGACGGAGAATGTGATTTTGATCATTTGATTCATGATGGTGTGCTCGGTGGTTTCGTTTTGGCTTTAGTGGATCATTACTCCACTACGATCCATTTGTTTGAAGACGAATTCGAGCTTTCGCGCCACACGCGGCGGCACTCAAACAAATAATCGGTCAGCATGCCACCAACGGCGGCGCTGCGGACCTGCTTCCAGGTGACTTCGCTTCGCCGCGACGGTCCTGAACCGGTATAGTCGAACAACATCTGCTTGTCATGCCAATGCAAGTGCATGATTTCCTTTGCCGTCGGGCTGAAGCGATTGATTTGTTACCGCACATCGGCCGCCGGGTTGTGTCGTCAATTGTGAACATGAAGATCACGCAAACAACGAGGTCAGTGGCTGACCGCCAGCCATCACGGGCACGGGACGACCAAAGGCGTCAAGAATTCGCCTTTCCGGAGCAATTCCCAAAGCATGAAAGACTGTTGCCGACAATGCCTCGGGGCTGACAGGATGATCCGCCGGATAGCCCGCATCTTTGTCAGACGAACCATACGTAATTCCGCCGCGAATCCCCGCTCCGGCTAGGACCGCGGGAAAACAGTGACTCCAGTGGCCGCGGCCCCAGTTCGCATTCGCGGCTTTTGGAGTTCGTCCCATTTCTCCAAGACAGACCACCAGTGTCTCGTCCAGCAACCCACGATCGCTCATGTCAGTCAGCAGCGCCGAAAGAGTCTGATCGAGACCGGGCAGCAAATGTTTTCCGACGTCATGAGATCCCGTGTGGCTGTCCCAGCTGTATCCATCAGGGCAATCCCACAGCACCGTGACGAATCGAGCGCCAGCTTCCAGCATGCGGCGTCCCATCAATGCCGACTGTCCAAACAGATGTCTGCCATAGCGATCACGAAGCCGGGAAGATTCGTGGCGGATATCAAAGGCTGCCCTCATCTTTTCGGAGGTCACCAGATCGACTGCTCGTGTCTGAATGCGACCGTAATCTGCGACAGCGTGGGTGTGGTCGAATTGCCGTCGAGCGGTGTCGAGCTGTTCCAGCAGGCTTACTCGACGCACCGTTCGATCCAGCGTCAGATCGCCTTGGGCTTCAAGTCCCTGAATGCGGAAGTCGAGTTCTTCATCAGCACAGTCACGAAAGTACGGATTGTCATTCTTGTTGCGTTTTTTGATGCTGGTGGCCAGAGGATTGAACGAATGGCCCAGCCATCCGGCGTACTGGCCGGAACGATCGTAGCCCTGAATGTGTCCCAGCGGATTCGGGAGATACACATAACTCGGAAAGTCTCGCTGCTGTTTCCGTGGCTTCGCAGCATCGGCACTCTGATCGAGATACTCCACGACCGAACCCATTGCGGGCCAGTCCTTCTCCGTGGCATCGACGTTCGCCGCTCCTCGATCCGCCGGCGGCAGGGGATGGCCGGTTTGAATGTAGTGGCAGGCATTGTGATCATTGTGCGGATGCGTCATCGTGCGAATTACGGCGAACTGATCCGACATCGCCGCCAGTTGCGGAAGTTTCTCACAGATTCTCAGCCCCGGAGTTCGAGAAGCGATCGGCTGATAAGGACCGCGTATGCCGGTCGCCGCATCGGGCTTCATGTCGAAGGTTTCCAGCTGGCTGGGTCCGCCGAACAGAAACAGAAACATCACCGATTTGGCTCGCGGCCGCACAACATGACCAGCCTCTTCCGCGGCCAGCAGCGACGTCAGGCTCGTACCCAGCAGCCCCGCGCCGGCGGCGTGCAGGAGATCGCGACGCGAAAGTCCATTGCAGAGTCGTTTCGGCTTCCCCTGAATCGTCAGCATGGCGTCAGCCCGGGAGGATCGATTGGTTCAGAACAGCTTCACACATTTGAGCGAAGCGCAGTCGAGATAGAGAATACAGCAACGGAAAGTGTAATTCTCCGATCCTGGCCTGCCTACTGAATTGTTGTACCGCCAGTGGATTTTACGAACTGAACACCAAACAGTGCGATTGCTCATTATCGTGACAGCACGGTGCCCGATCCGGGATTTGGCATTCGTTGTTTCCTGTCAGCATCGGTGGTTTCATGGTTGTGGGGTCTGCAGATATGATGAGGCGTTTGGTGGAGCATGATCTTCTCAATTCAGTTTCCAGCATCTCACTATCGCATGAACGCAACCGGAATGATGTTCGCCGTCTTGAATTTGGTTTGCCTGGCTGGTGTAGCCCAGGCAGGTGCCGAAGATGAGGTTTTGTCGAGTGACATTCAGGTCACGAAATATGCGCCGAAGATCGCTTCGTTCCCAGGATGCACACACATCGCCTTTGGCGGCAAGACCGAAATTGTGACCGCGGGCGATCGGCTGTTCTATCGGACCGATTCACAGTCACCGTTTCGCGAGTCGGCCATCAAAGGATTGAAAGACGCACATTCGGTTGTTTTTAACCCGCACAATCGACTCTTCTATGCGACGGACACGGGGAACCATCGGCTTATCACTTTTCGTGACCCATCGAGTGCCCAGGTACAAAACAGTCTCATCTCGCTGGCAGAGGTAAAGCTCCAACGTCCGCACGACATCGTGTTCGATCAATCCACCGGCTGGCTCTACTCGCTCAACCCAAACAGTAGTCAGGTGTTTCGGTTCAAGACCGCGGGCGAGACAGCAGACGCGCTGGATCTGTCCCGGCACCTGGGCTATTCACGCGCGCTGACGATCGTGGACGGCAGGCTCTACGTCATTGGGTCAAGTGCTGGTGCTGTGGTCGAAGTCGTTGACTTCGGAAAACAGCAGTACAAAATCCACAACAGCTTCGAGAAGAAGAAAGATGCGCCGGCTGGCAGTTGGAAGTCGACCGGTCTGGTGTTAAACGACGTGGACTTCTTCAACGGCCACTGGTACGCCACATCTTATTTCTGCCCCACCTACGCTGGAAACAAAGACTACGACGAGAACAAGTTTATTCGCTTTAGAACCTGGCAGGACTTGAAAGAAGGAACCTGGGATGATCTCAGTCAGTTTCTTCCCGGCAAGGTCGTCCCGTACTACCTGACGCCGCGCAAAGAAGCACTCTTTATTGCGATTTTCAACCACGAAGATCCGGGCACATTCGACAATGTGTACCGGCTGACGATATCCGAGTAGACCAGGCGTCTGCGCAAACACGTTACATCTCAGATCGGAGAGGAACATCCCATGCCTGTTTTCGCTCACAGATTCCACGCGCTGATGCTGTGGGCAGTTATCGTCAGCCCGGTCATGCCATGTGCATCAGCTCAAGACGTGTCAGAGTCGGTCAGACAATCCACGCGATCACGGCGCGTGCTCTACAACTTCGACGGCGATTCGTGCCTGTCGACAAAGGCCGGCAGCAAGGGACCAGTGCCCGTCAACATCGACGACGTGAAGCGGTTGATCGAGGAAGTTGCTTATGAAGGGAGCTGCGTTGATACGGTGCTGGTCTGCATTAACGCCCAGGTGATGTACTATCCGACAAAGGTCGGCACGATGCGCGGCACGCAGTCGACGCCTGACGAGCGAGCGAAATGGTCCGAATCGGAGAAGCAGCGTTTTAAGAATCTCAAAGCCTTTTTCGCCGCGGGAGTCGATCCCTACGCGGTCATGCTGGCCGAAGTCAGGCGGCGCGGTTGTGAAGCCTTACTCACGTTTCGCATGAACGATGATCACGGCGTTGATTTTCTCCGCACGAAGTTTCTGGTCGACCATGCGGGCTGGCGTCTGGGCACAAAGCAGTATCAGGGGAGCGGCGCGATGGACTTCGCACGCGACGAGGTCTGCGATTACACGTTTCGGCTGATCGAGGAATCCGTGGAGCGCTACGACTGCGATGGCATTGAACTCGACTTCAATCGTTTCCCGCGGTTTTTTAAGGACGGCACGACGGACGAACGTGTTGCAAAGATGAACTCCCTGGTCGAGCGAGTTCGCAAAATGCTTGACGAGGTCGGACGCCGGCGCGGTCGGCGATTGGTGCTCTCGGTGCGTCCGCCGTCGAACTTCGGCAGCACTCCGCCGACGCCCGAAACCGCAAGAGAACTCGGCTGCGACGTGCCGGCGTGGGTGAAAAACGGCTGGGTCGATTTCGTCACGGTTTCTGAATTCCTGTTCGAACGCGGCGATTTGCCGATCGACAGGTGGAAGCAGGCCATCACGACCGTTCCGGTCTACGGCGGCATCGAATGCACGAAAGGCGGCGGGGCGAAAAACCTCACCGCTGACGAATATCGTCACGCAGCGAATCAGCTCATCAAAGCAGGAGCCGACGGTGTTTACCTGTTCAACTTCTTCACATCACGTGAAGGCGGCAAGGCGGCTTATGAACCCCCGTTTGAAGTCTTGCGCGATCTGGCCGTAAAAAGGGAAAGCGACCAGACGGCTTCCTCGCGAACGAACGGCTGGCAGCCGCACGAAGTCCGGCAATTGACTGGCAAGGCCGGGACCGTTCGGCTTTCTGCGAGATTTCAGATCGTCACTGAGAGTTGGAATCGAGTGGTCGCCGTGCCCTACATGGTCAACATGCCGGAGAAGGACCGATTGCTGATGCTGGTCGGTTGTGACTATCCGCATCGCGCCTTTGTTCTGACCAGCGACGACCGCGGAGCGACGTGGACGGATCCTCGTCCCGCGCGCAGCGGCGATGGAAAAGCATCGATTGGTCTGGGCACGAGCCTGGCTTATCTCGGCAAGGGTAAGTTGGTTTTCTACGAGACAGGCAGCGTCGGGACCGGACAGCCTTCGCGCTGGTTCAGCGCGGACTATGGCCAAACCTGGGGCGACCCCGTGGCGATTGCATCAACGTCAGACGAGAAGCCCTGGTCCATCTGGGATTCACCACTGGTTGATCGTCATCCCAAAACCGGCAAGATCACACAACTTGCGGAGACGGGCTACGCGCAATCAGGTACCAGTTCGCAGGCCTGGATCCGCTTCAGTATCGATGAAGGGCAAACGTGGAGCCAATCAGTCAAGGTCCCGCAATGGCAGGGCGTTAATGAAGCGTACTTATTTCGCGCCGGCAACGGCGATTTACTGGCAGCCTGCCGCACCGACGTTCCGCGACGGCTGAAGGGAAAGACTCTGGACCATTACGAAGGGCTGGGAATCTCAATCTCCAACGATGACGGCCGCACGTGGTCGACGGTCAGAAAGCTTTACGACTACGGCCGCCATCATCCGTCGTTGGTTTTGATGCCCAACCAGGACGTCGTCATGACCTATGTCGTGCGACTGGGATATGTTGACGACCGGAACGGGTTTCCCCAGTTCGGCATCGAGGCGGTTGTCAGCCACGATCACGGCGTCACCTGGGATCTCGATCACCGGTATCTGCTGCATGTCTGGTCTGGCGAACGTACGGGCGAGACCTACTGGTGGCCCAGTAGTCAGGCAACGTCGTCGACGCTGATGCGAGACGGCGCGATCCTGACAGCTTTCGGAACCGGATACCGCATCAAGGCTGGTAAAGACAGTCCACAGGCTCCGCGTGACGTCGGAATGATCGAGTGGCGGCTCAACACAAAGCCGGTCAACGCCGAAAGTACAATCCGAGACGCCGCCTTCGACTCCGATCTGCGTAATGTTTTCGATCCGACGGAGTAGGATCCTGTTTCGACAGGATAATCGGCTTCGCCCCCCCAGGCACAGTGACGCTCGTCGGTTCGAAGTTCGAACGCGATGAACACTCCGGCCGGATGACATGCCAACTCAAACCGACGTAGTTCTTCGAGTATTCCCAAACCGCATCGGTCACGCCCTCATGAGTTGGCACGGCAGATCGAGGATGTCATCATTTTGAACGCGCGTTGCGATGAGGTTTAGGAGATGGCGTGAATCAGATTGATGCTGCGTCAGTGTGTCCGACCGACGCGAGTTAGCGTACCGTTTCCTGACCCGTTTAGACTGCGCAGTGAGTAAACGCTGCTGAGGGAAAACGGTCCATATCTGCCTGTGCCATCAACGTCGCGCCGCACTGGCCAAGGTTACGGGCGAAATGAACTCGTCCGGCTTGATAGTCAGCACCGAACACTCGGCCTGATCAAGCACGCGTTCCGCGGTATTGCCCATCAACGCTCCGGCCACGCCTGTTCGCGCGATGGTCCCCAAAGCGACCGGCGACTGAAGACTTTGAAATTTCAGCCGCCATCGGCCACGCCAAAGAACGGCTTTCCGGACACGCTGCTAGGAGCCGATGATGAGTGCGTTGGATGTGAATGTCGGAACGGAACGTCACCATAACTTTGACAACAGTGCTAGGACTCGTGCCAGCAAAGTCTCTGCCCAACGAAGATAGAAGGGTCTTTCGGCGGTTTCCGTTTCCACCGGTTCCAGCGAATACCGATGCTCGCCCCGATCGAACTCCAGCGTCACATGAACCTGTCCTCCGCCTCGTTTCCGGGCTTTCGGTTTGTCCCATTCGTTGGCAACAAAGTTTGTGAATGAGGTCAGCAGGAACGTGCGAAACCTTCCGCGAGCCGGATCGGCATCCGCGATGTAATTCCGTTCCATCACCTTTTCAAAGAATCCCTGAGTCAAATCCCGAGCGCTGTGGATGTCTGATTCCAGCCGCCTCGCGTGCACGTACAACGGATACCAGTAGTTTTCGCACAGCATCGCAAACGCCCGTTGACCGTCGGGAGAAGAACGGCGTTGCGCAGCCAGCACGAGACTCCACTGCGTGGCATCGAATCGCGGACCTGTTTCGGGAACCATTGCGGAATCGTAGGCTGTCATTCGAGCGATTATACAGCCGCAGTGGCTGACTCGTGACCCTGAGATCACTTTTCGGTTGAAGAAAGCCCGCTCCCGCGAGCGAGTCTTGTTCAAGACAATAACAAAACTGTTCCGGCACGCACTCGGAAATGTGACGTTGCGACTGTAACAGTCGGCAGGTCTTTCTTCATAGGAAGGGAGGACCTTGGTTCAACAGCCCCATGACATCACTGTGCGACCACTGGTACTGTGGATTCCACGAGCCCCGGCTCCGATTTCTGTTCGGAATTCGTTTCCGTAACGAAGCGCTTCCCTGGAAATAGTGTCAGCAGCGCGGGCAGGAACAGCAGGTCTGCCGGCAGAGCCACGGCCAGAGTCGTGGACGCCATGACGGCGAAGTTGACGTGCGGCGGCAGTCGGCTGGTCATCACGGTGGCCAATCCCGCGGTCATCACAACAGTTGTCAACATCAGGGCGCTGCCAACGGTGATGAACGTCCGTTGATTCGCCACCAGGGGACTACTGCCGAGTCGGCGTTCGTGTCTGAAATGGCACAGGTAATGGATCGTGTCATCAACCGCAATTCCCAGACAGATGGCAAACGAGCAAGCGCCGGCGATTCCCAGCGAATCGCCCAGCATCAAACGCATCGTGCCTGACACCGCCAGCGGCATCAGGTTGGGGATGATCGAAATCAGACCAACTCTTAACGAACGAAAGGCGATCGCCAGCACGCCAAAAATGACCAGCGCCGCCATCATCAGGCTGCTCATCAACTCGTCGATCATCTGGCTGACGACTCTTCCCTCGATAATCACATCGCTGATGAATTCCACTTCAACGCCTGGATTGTCAGATTCCAGCTGACGCAGTTGAGACTTCATGCGTTCGAAAATTGGATCGAATTTCGCGAACCCGAGATCCTGCGTACGGGTCGCGACGAGTGCTAACCGAAGGTCCGGGCGATAGAATTGTGCTTTGAGATCATCAGGAAGCCGGTTCACCAGGATCGACCGGTCCGGGCGATTGGGACCACGAATGACGGTCAGCGCGGTGCGAATGGACATGGGTTGTCCAAGGAGTGGTTCTTCGGCAATCAGTTGTTCGCAGTCGAGGATCACAGCC
Source organism: Fuerstiella sp. (assembly GCA_039831575.1). Taxonomy (GTDB): domain Bacteria; phylum Planctomycetota; class Planctomycetia; order Planctomycetales; family Planctomycetaceae; genus Fuerstiella. The sequence continues at coordinate 16,694 of JBDONA010000505.1, forward strand.
CAGACGTCTTTGCGCCGCATCTGTTCCGGCCAGTGAATCATCAACCGTAAACTTCGAATTCCTCCCAGGTGGGTATCGCAATGGCGCATGGCCTGCCATTCTTCAGACCCGTGAGGAACGCGATCACTGACACGATCGTCAGGCACAAGACGCGAACTGGCCACCATGCAACCGACGGTGATCACTACGCCGGTGACCGTGACGGCTTTTGCGTATCGCGATGAAAAACTGATCACTCCGACAAGTCGGTGCATCAACTGTGGCAGTGGATCCTTATGCGGGCTGACATGCATCCGCTGTCCAACCCACGAAACGGCCAGCAGCGGGCTGATCAGAATCACGGCCAGAAACGTGACAATCACGCCGATAGCTGCCGTACGGCCAAAACCGGCGATCATTTCGGAATTCGAAAGCATCAGCGATCCGAAGCCGATGGCGGTGGTAATCGACGTCAACAGGCACGCAGGTCCGGTTTGCAGAACTGATTGGCGGACCGAATCACGCACGTTCGTTCCACTGGATCTCAGTTGTCGCAGACGCACGACCAGGTGAACGCCATCGGTGAATCCGATCATCATGACCATCACCGGGAGAATGATCTTTGCCAGTTCGTTTTCAGACTGACCGATCAGCTGCAACCACCCCAGCGTCCAGATAACACCGACAACAGGACCGCTACCCGCAATGATGATCGCCATGGGGCGTCGAAAAATAACAATCAGCAGTATCCCCACCAGCGAGTACGCCAGCAGCTGAATGCGAATATGATCTTCCGCCAACGCTCGGTTGTGAATGTCATAAAGGGCGAGCGTCCCGGTGACTCTTGTCTGAATGCCGACGGATGCAAGATGCTCAATGGCGACCGACCGGATTTTCTGAACATGCGACTCCTGGCGAGCATCGACCAGCATCAGCACTGTCCGGCCATCGGACGAGATCAGGTTTTCAACAGCCAGAGGATGGGCAATCAGTGCCTGTTTTGATTTCGCCAGTTGTTCGGGAGTAAGGTCACTGCCGGATTCCGGTATCAGCAGCGTTTGTGTTCCGCGCAGACTGACCTCGGGAAGATCGCCCATCCACGTCAACTGCAGCACTTCCTCCATTTCCCGCAGAGCCGCCGCCGTCTCCTGCATAGCCGCGATTCGATCAGGCTGAAAGAAATCATCGCTCTCCAGAACCAGCACCAACGGAATATTGGACTTGAATTTCGCCTCAGCTTCCCGCAACTCCTCCCTTACCTCGGGCGGCACCCAGCCCGCAGGCAACGGGTCAGCGACCCGATAGCCAAGAAAGCCCAGCATCGGCGGAATACCGAGTGTGAAAACGAGCACCCAGCCCAGAAGACGGTGGTCGACACAGATTTTAGCGAACAGTTGCATTTGCGACCGAAAAGGAAAGACAGGGAAGCACAGAAGGAACGGACTGCGGTCGCGACGTCATTACACAACTGCACAAAACGATGCCGACCGCAGATTGTCAGCTGACGGAACCGTTGCTGACAGGAGTCGCGGGTGGCGTTTCCGCTGGTTGCCTGA
>JBDONA010000306.1:0-4041 GCA_039831575.1 Fuerstiella sp.
GTGTCACCTGAGACGGGATCGATCGCTGAGGATGGACCAGCGAATCGAGCATGCGAACGACTCGAAACTGATCATCGAGAACCACGATTGCTATTTCGACAACTCGGTCGCCCTGAGCCGATGAAAGTCCGGTTGTTTCAACGTCGAACACCGCAAACAGGGACATTGATCAGTTCTCCAGAAGAATGCAGTTCTCTGTATACCGCAGGCCGTGATATCGAATTCTTTAAAGAGCATAGCCCATTGAACGCTTGATGGGTTCGCCATCTGAATCAACTGCATCGCTACGCATTACCGAATGGGCGTATGAGCAGGTAGAGAAAGCCAACGGACAAGTCTGGATTAGCGATGCTGTGTTCCAGCACTTGGGCGGGAGATGGCGGGAGTTGCTGGTGGCGTAAAGCGGTGTCCTTCATTGAGTTCGTTGAGCACATTAAAGAGCATCTGTCGGAACTGTGCTACCTCCCGAAGCGAAGTGTGACGCCCGATTTCACCTGACTTGCTTTGTAGCTGACCTTGCTTCTGCCGACACCATCGGCGTCGATAAGCACGACATCATCTCCGTTGTTATTCAGAGGCATCGTGGCGTCGGTCATGGTTACAGTCAGTGGCTTGCCCGACTCAACTGTGCCTGCAAGCAAATACACATTGCCTGCCTTGTCGATCAATTTCCAGCCTCGCAAAGTTACCGACTTGTTTGTTGAATTAACGATAGAGACCTGTTCGTTTCCGGCATCGGTGCCTTGAGGATTTGGGAGCAAAGCGACGATCTTGACGCCGTTGGGAACGACCTTGATGTCGCTTGCTCGCACGTTGGTCTTCTCTCGCCGGGAAGCTCGCCATTCCCAAGGGGCAACTGGCTTTTGATCGGCCCACAAGCCTCGTCTGTTCTTTTTGGCGTCAGCTTCGATTTCTCCGAGGCTCTTGTCCTTTGAATACTTCCGATACCACCACGCAAAACCTGCCTGCACCAACTCACGATTCAGTTCTTTTCCATTCGGCAGAACCACATGTGCCAGCGTCCGGTCGTACCTGTCTTTTCCAGTCGCCTTGACGGTCACGGTCTTGCCAAAGCACAAGTCGGAGGTTTGCTTCTTGGCTTGCCGACCGAATGCCTGAGCGAGTTCGGGACAATCAATGTCTTGCAGCCGAATCGTGATTTGCTCTTTATCTTGCAGCACGACGATTGAATCGCCGTCTTTGACGGCAATGACTTTGCCGCTGAAGGTTTCGGCATCATTGGCTGCAATTAGGAGTGATAGAAGAATTAGGTGCATTGGGGTTCTCAGATCCTTACGTCTGGACAAGCCGAGGTTTCAGCGTGGGCATGGTCAACTATTCTAAACTTGGTTCGTTGTGTTGGCGATGATCCGCAGGTGGCCCATCCCTGTGATGGACTATGTCTCCAGAGAGGTTGCGGAGAAGACTCTGGGAATTACGCAGGGTTTGGACTGGCGTCCTGAGCGGAAGGACATCATGAACAAGTCCGAGACTTCAACTCATGAGCTGGGATACTGGTTTGGTCATCGCTCGTCCATCTGGCACAGTTTGCAGATTGCCATTTAAGACGGCCAATTACAACTCACTTGCTCTGGTCAGCATTGTTCTATCCCTCATAGAGGAAAGGGCCGTCGAAAGAGTCTGAGTCACGCACCTGGGGCTGGAATATGCAAGCCGAACACACCATTGAAGGCATTTGTGTGCTCCACGACTTGAGCCTGATCGTCGTCCACATAGGAAACGTATTCAGAACGAGGTATGTTGAACAACTTGCAAATTTCTATCTCCCCGGGCTCTGGGGCGTCTGCACCATGAGCAACCCCCCATCCGTTGTGTTTTCTAACGACTCGACCTCGGGGAAGTGCAGCGTATGTTTGTTGGAGACAACTCACGTCATCGAAATCCTTATGCCACCAAATAGACAGGAACTCCAGAACCTCAGTCCAGATTGCGTCCTGGCTCACCCTCTCACCGTAGTCACTATCGTAAAATGCAAGGACTTCCCACTCCCACTCAGAGGGATCAACATGTGGTTTGGGAATCGGTTTCGGAACCCAGAAATAGGAACCTGTTTCAGGACGTTTCGAGGCAGCTATCCGCTTCGCATAACGGAACACAAAAGCAGCGTACCGCATAGGAATCGTATCCGGGTATAAAGCAGCAACCCGCTGGTATTTCTTCGAGTGTTGAAACATCTGGAGGTTTCCTGGTGAGAACCTAATGAAGGTTAGCCATCTAGTCGTGGCTAAGCCCGTTGCCAAACGACTTGCAGGGTTAGCCGACGCGTTCAGGCATCTGCTGGCGACCGAACATACGCTTGATGTCGAACGCCACCAGTATTCCTGACCACCTGACAGCTGCACCCAGAGCGTGAGTTCAGATAGCGGCGGAAATGAATGAGGCACGAGGGACAGGTCGAACGGCAAGTCTCGCCGCAGCCCCCCCGGCACCGTCATCAACAGCAGCTCGTGTTCGTCACAGTATCGAGCCACCAGCTTGAGGTATCGCCGAAGGAGTAGGACCGAAGGAAATGCGTTCCTGCCGTTCATCCAGTCCAGCATGTCACGACCATGTTTCGAGCTGTTGCAGGAACGGCATGCCCTGATCAGGTTGTCTGCATCATCGGCTCCACCTTTGACACGAGGAATCAGATGGTCGATCGATGGGTTGTCCATTGAACCACAATAGTAACAGGCATTCGGCACAGTCATTTTGATGCGTTCGTCATCGTACAGGGACCGCATTGCCATCGTGCCGTTCTTCAGGCCTTTGAACAACCTGGCGCGAATCATGTGGTGCACCGGCTGATACTTCGTGAACCTGTCTCGAAGTGCAGCATCGGCACGAGCCAAGTTGGCGTACGACCACGCGATGTGGTCATTCACAGTATCGATTTCCGGCCTGCGCGACTTACTCATACTGGATTAACGCCATCGTGTCTCATGAGTGAACAGCTGACAGCCATTGAGGCCGCCGCAGGGATATGAAAGCACAAACAGTACATCAGCGCACGAGCCGGAGTTCAAGCCGCGCCGATATCACGGAATGCGGCATCTACTACGGACGAGCGACGATCACTTGCCCAGAATTCAGCTCACTGCCCCCTGCGAGCTCCCGCCTTGTAACTGGCATGTACCCAGATACTGACGACTGGTCCGGGCATTCGCTGCCATCACAGTTCCCCGGAGTTTCCATTAGTGTGCCAGAATCCGATACACTCCGATATTCGAATTCCTTTGGTGAATGGAAGTGTTGATGAAGAAGACGTTGGTGAGTTGGGTTGGCGGTCATGATTTCGGCGCTGCGGCGGATCAGAGCGACGGCTGGGGACCGGTCTGCAATGCCGTGAGAGATCGCGATTTTGACAGAATCGTGCTGCTGTCAAATTATCCCAAATCCAAATCCGATGGCTTTGTAGCCTGGTTGCAGGAGCACACCGACGCTCAGATTGAGCTGAGCCCCGTCACGCTCTCAAGAGCGGCACGAAGTGCAGCAGCAACAGCGGGTGCAACGGCAACAGCAGAGGCACAACGAATCCTCCCTTTCAGGGAGAGTGCATGCTTCAGCGAATGCAACGTTGATCGCAGCAACCGCGATGCTCACGCTGAGTATCCTTGCCGGCGGTATCTCTGGGTTAGGTCTGGTGGCGAACTGGGGGAAACCCGTCGCCTGGATCCTGTTCTATATCGTTTCATCAGCGTTCGTGTCTTCCACATTGTGGGGACTGGTTCGTTGCTTCTGCCTGACCATGCTGCTGTACGCCGAAGCCAGTGAATCCAGTTAGTGAAGTGCTGCACCGAAATATTGCTCATCATCAAGCAACGGGTGTGAACAGCTCAGAGCGAAAGGCGAAGACAAATGGACGATGATTATTCACTGATGGACGACGACTACTTCATCATGGAAGAATTCATCTTTCCCGCCGCCGTATACAAATTGGACAGTGTGGCGGAGCAATCTGTGGATGCGCCCATAAATGTCATCGAGTAACGCCCGCCACAGTGAGAAAAGTGCCGTCTGCAGATCTGACAACGTCATGGA
>JBDONA010000990.1:0-4039 GCA_039831575.1 Fuerstiella sp.
GCTCTCAGCATATGTCAAGAACGTTTTCAATGCTTGCGTCCCACGACTCTTGGTACGATTCAGGTCAATGTCCCGGGCCGTGATCGAAGAAAATACTTCGCAACGTTCTTTGGCGCGAGTGATGAGAACATTCAACCTTCGATGTCCACCGTCTCTCGATAGCGGGCCGAACCCCATCGACATATTCCCGGCCGCGTCCTTTGCGTAGCCGATGGAGATGTAAATCACGTCCCGCTCGTCTCCCTGAATGTTCTCCAGGTTCTTGACGAAGAATGGCTCGTTGCCACCGGTAGCGAAGAACGATTCCAGCTCGGGTGCTTCCCTACGACGCAGCTCTAATTCATCAAGAATCGCGTCGCGCTGTTTCACTGAGAAAGCACCGACGCCGAGCGACTTATCCGGATACTCCCGAGCCCGCTGCATGACGGCATCGGCGATGCTGCGCGCTTCGATGCGGTTGGTCGCCGAGCCGCCGCGGTCAAAGACGCCGTCGGGTACGAAGTGGAACCGCAGTCCCAGTTCGCCGCCGTCGAGCATCGGGCTGGGGACGACAAAGAGCCGGCTCTCATAGAACTCGTGATTAGAGACCGCGATCAACGATTGATGGCGACTGCGGTAGTGCCATTGAAGCATCCGCTGCGGCACGCCCTGGGCTTCGCAAAGCGCTAGAATGCTCTCCAGGTCACCAGTCTGGAAGTCGTCCGCCGCGTCTTCGTCTTCGATGTCGTCGTTGGCGATGCGACTGAAGAAGCTGGTGGGTGGCAGTTGCCGATCGTCCCCCACGACGACAATCTGTTTGCAGCGGGCGATAGCGCCCAGCGCATCAACGGGCAATACTTGGCTGGCTTCGTCGATCAGCAAGAGATCGAACTCGAGAAACCCAGGTTCCAGAAACTGAGCAACCGAGATTGGACTCATCATGAAAACGGGTTTAACCGCCTGAACCACATGTCCCGCTTCGCGCAAGAGTCTGCGGACCGACATGTGACGACGTTTCTTCTTCATCTCATGCCGCAACACCTTCATCTCACCAGCGGACCCGTCCCCACTCGGCAGGCCTTGAAAATGGGCAAGTGCCACTTCGTGCACGGCCAGTTCTAGTCGTTGGCGGTCCAGCTTCCGGAATTGTTTAAGGACGCTCTCATGTGAGGCCCCATCGAACTCGGCCAGGCGTGGAAATCGGCGGTAGATCTCACGGACTAGCTCTTCATAGTAGGCCATCAGAAATCGGTCAGATGCTTCATCCGCCACGATTTCCCCGTCGTCGATCCGAGCCCCAAATTCTTTCATGCCCAGGTCTTGAAGGGAAGTCCAGCGGGCAAAGTATGACATCCATTTGCTCAGTAGCTCGCGATTGTCACGCCACTGTCCAAGTCGCGCGTTTAGGTCTGCCATCGGAACCGTTCTGACGTCCTTTGTTCCGAATGAAGATCGCACGTTGAGATCCAACAACTTGAAAAGGTCTTGAACTTCGATGAACATCGGTTTCAATTCCGCCCCCAGCCGACGAACCAAGTCATTGACTTGCTGTACATCCATGCCAGCCAAGACCTCTCTGAAAATTCCCGGAATGATGGCTTGGCGACACTCCGATTCCCACTTAACGATCTCGTTGAGATGTTCCCAGTCTGACTCTTCTCCCCGCCATTGATCGCCAAATGCCTCCTTACCGAGCGCGGCGCTGTTGTCGAATGACTGTTGGTTTTTTTGGGCGCGAATGAGCCTATCCAAGAGCGTCAACTGCTCGCTATTCGACTTAGGTGGCGGACCGTTGAGTATTCCCAGTAGCGTTGCGCGAGTCTCTCGATACTTTCGGTTGAAAACCCTAAACCAAGATCGGCCATAGGCCGCCAGATTTCTTCGAGCTTCCGCGACATCGGTCGTCCAAGCAACTTCGGCGACGGATTCCCCGAGCAGTTGCTTAGTGAGCGTCAGCTCTGTTCCGATTTCGACCAGCGAGGCAATCGCGGGTTGTTGGTCGTTCCAGACAGACGTGGCGATGGCACGACGATCCATCTCTGGGGCTTTCAAGAGCCGCTGGGCGTACTGCGCAAGCGTAGACGAATCGAGAGGTGTCGTGGCAGTCCCAAACTGCAGCAACTCGGCCAATTCGCCAGTGATCTTAACCAACTGCTCGAGCCGACCAATGATGTCGGGAATCGACCTGGAGAGCCGCTCCACATCGGCGGGGATCATGTTCCGCTGCCGAACACCGCGCCAGGGGTGTTGCCGCGGGTCGCCGATCTCGTTCAAATGCACCGCCAAGTCATCGAGCCGGTTGCTGCGTTCACGCACATCGGATCGACTCCAGCTCAACGCATCGTCCAATGCAAAGTCCGTTGGAGGGATGCCTCGAGCACTTAGCTCAACGAGTTTGCCAATGACTTGGTAGGGAGTAATCGAGGAGGGCTCCACCGGCGTATGCATTAGCGTTGCATGATGATTGAGCTGGTCGCGATAACGCATCAACTCACTGGCTTGCTCGGCAATACCGTCCACCTTGGGCCGCCCAAGTCCGAGCGTACGCTCTAGCTCCTGTAGGACGTCTCGCTTGTTCGATTTGTGGCTGTGAAGTTCCAAGCAGAGGTCGCCCAGATGAACGCTATCGAGCCGCCGCTTCACGACATCCAACGCCGCCATTTTTTCTGCAACGAAGAGGACCTTCTTACCCTCCCGAACAGCCGATGCGACCAAGTTCGCGATGGTCTGCGATTTCCCGGTTCCAGGAGGCCCTTGGATGACGAGGTGACTTCCGCGTTTGACTTCTTCGATGGCCAGCGTTTGGGAGCTATCTGCGTCCATGACATGAGTCATGTCCAAAGGCTGCAGCACTCCGTCGATACTCTCGTTCTCACCGCAAACCGGAGCCTCGTTGCCAAATCCGCCGTGCAAAAGTGCGTCGATAACACCATGCTCGCTGATGTTCCTGCCATCGGGCCACGTTTCGGGACGTAGATCGACGTACATCAGGAACTTGGAGAAGGAAAAGAACCATAGAACCATGTCGTTCTCAAGAACTTCCCAGCGTGGCTTGGCAGAAACGGCTTTTTGCACTTTAGCAAAGTAGTCGGCGGGCGAAATGTCTTCATCGTCCTCTGCCGCGAGTTCGGGCAGGTCGATGCCGAACTCGACTTTTAATTTCTCCTTAAGAGATAGATTAGTAGCTATTTCATGCTCAGTATATTGCAACCGAAACTTGGCATTGGCACTCTTACGATCCAAGCCGACCGGCAACAGAATCAGCGGAGCAAATCGTTCGCGATCCGAATTCTCGTCCTCGTACCACCTCAGAAATCCAAGCGCAAGGTACAGACTATTGACGCCTTGATCTTCCTCGAATGTCCTAGCGTCGCGAAACAGGGCGAGAAGGCGAGTTTGTAGTTTCTTTGAGGTAAGTTTCGTCTGCAGCTTCGTATCGACGTGGCGGTCCGCGAGTCCATCGCCCTCGTCTTCATCTTCCGGTTGGAACAACAGTGCCAGATCGTCGGCAGTGTCGGCTTCGTTCTCGTCGGGAATCGAAAGAAAGGTCATCGTCTTCTTTTGAGTGACGAGGATCCGGAACACTTCATTCGATAATTCGTCAACGATCTCGAGGCGACTAGTACGCGACTTCGATCTGGGCGTGTTGAGCAGCTTGTTGCGGGCGGTCAAGTCCAGCAAGTCGCGCCGGGCTTTTCCTAGTTTGGCATCCATCAAAGATTCAGAATTCATGGTGTCGCCCAAAAAATGCGTTAATTTTTGCTGCTGAAGTTTCCCCATCGCGAATCTCCTAGAGAATCCGCGAAGATCCACCCCGATTTTTCCGCACGGTTTAACCTTACCAAACGCTGAACCGCGTTGAAACAAACAAGCTGCGGCGAGGACTCAAGAACTTGAGTATTCCGGTTGGGGGACATGGACCGGTTGCGACGAAATCGGCCGTTTCGGCGCGACCGAAGCGTTTGACCACGTGTGGTCAAAAAACTGAACTGACCATTCCGTACAGTGATTTCCCGCCCGGTAGATGAGTTGTAAGCGGAGGACGTTGGCCGAAGTTGCT
>JBDONA010000520.1:0-4037 GCA_039831575.1 Fuerstiella sp.
TGGATTCCAGGGCAGCCAGCACGAGTACCATCAGCCAATTGAATGCAGTGGCAACACGACAATAGAAACTTCCTGACTTCGCCGTGGCTGAGCTGCGGTGTTCCGCTACCAGGAAGATGTACCGTCTCGGTTCTTCAGATGGACCACTGCCCAATGGCCGTAATCAACGTAACGACACCCGTGGCTGAAACGAAACGCGAGAGATTGCGGAAAGCACCAATTTCCCGAACGGCCGCCAGCCACCCTCCGCCACTGGCGATCGCTGCGCTCATTATCAGCACAAACAGGATCGACGATTGACGTTCCGGCGGGCTAAGAGACAGAAGCATGGCAACCAGCGAGACGACGGCGGCGGCGGCGGCAATGGGAGAAATCCACTTGAGCAGCATCGTTTCTCGACGTGTCAGCCGTGCTGTTCTGGAAAGTCCCAACTGGTGCAACGCATCACCGGCATCTTCCGCGATAGCCAGCCGCCCATGCAGCCCGGCCAACTGCAGCGTGCCGCGAGTTTCTTCCGTCGGCGCAAAAACAACCAGGCGACCGCCAACGGCAGCAATTCTCTTCCAGATCCGAACGATCGCTGTGACGACTGCACTGTTCGTATTGCTCAGCGAAGAGAGATTCAGAAGTACGGCCTGAGACTTTGACTGGAGCAGCTGACCAATCAGGTCACGCAGAACGGATTCCAGAATAGACCATTCCCCTTCGGCAAATGCATCTCCGATGCTGACGTGAACATAATCATCCGTCTCACTGAACGAATAAACACCTCTGAACACTGGCATGGGATTCTCCTGAAAAACATCACGCTGGTCGTACTACGGCTGGGCAGACAGTTCCGAATGGTGGTGGGTTTTGTGCAAACAGTGGCGCCTTACAGGATTCGCTCTGCTGCGAACTGCCTGCTGAATCCAGCACCTGCCGCTCGCCCGCCGTCCCTGTCCAGATTCTGCCCGATACAACACTAAGCCACGGATGGGAACTGCATGCACTGAAGGTTTATCGGCCTTCTCCCGCAGCGACTTGGCGCGAAGATGCGAGTTCAAGGGTAAATCTCCCGCGGACGTAGTTTGTGACGGCCGTGTCGGAACTGTCGAATGTCTGGACAATGATTCGCACAAACATTCGGAATCCCGGGGATTCCACGTGACAATTCCGTTTTCCGGTTTTGCCACACTGTCGGAGCGGGCCGTTACCGTTAAGCGTGGCAGGAGCGCCGGCCCGCGCTGGTGTTTCCGGACAGAACGGGGCAAACGGAGGAATTTGCGGACAGAGTGTGGCGATGACCAGACATCAGTGAACGAATATCGCGCCACCATTCCAAACCGAATCGTGCGCGCGTCCAAATCTACGCTCGATATTCCGTTGCGGAAATTTACTTCACCACGCTGCTGATATCGATCAGCGCCAATTGTCGACCGTTTGTTCCATCAACAGCATCGATGCACACCGTTCGGCCATCGCGACTCAGGCGAGGATGTGTATCAACTCGCCATTCGCCGGTGTACGACTTCGGCAAATGAAAATCAGCAAGGTCAATTCGTTTGCCCGTTGCCACGTGATACACATGAGGCGTCTGCAGTCGTTCGGGCCCCTTGGGATACGTGTCATTCAGAATCCATTCGTTACCCGGCAGATAGCTCACATGACCGGATGGATCAAGAACACCGTGACCGATCTCTTCAACGTGACCACCTTCACGATCTTCAAACAGAAAGTCACCCCAGTTCGCATTGCCCAGCAGTTCTTTGCTTTGTGACAGAATGTGCTGTGGATCACGCCAGATAAAGTGTGAGGCATAACCGTTGGGAATCACGATCCGCAGGTCTGTCCCATCCGGCTTGGCGGTGATCAGTCGCGTCAGGCGTTTTCCGTTCGGATATTGCCAGCGATGCAACGCAATGAATCGCGATCCGTCAGGACTGAACAACAGGTGGTTGAAATAGTGCTTGATGCCGGGTTCCGCGTTTGGAATGCCGCCTGTGGCGGCAATGTCTTTCAGGCTGAGAATCAGTTTGGATTCCCCGGATGCCAGGTCAACGTGAAAGACGCCGGTGTTTGAAGGTGCGAGATCACCGCCGAACGGGTCCGGCAAACCGGTGTAGCCGTAACCGGGGCGTACATCGGCGATGCGGCGGAAATCCGGTGTCACAGCAGTTTTCCCATCCGGGCTGACGCTGTAAACCGGATGAGGCACCGTTCGCGATTCGTTCGTCCTGACGTCCAGGATACGACACACAAATCGGTCGCCATCGCGATCATTCCACACGACCGTGGATTCTGTACCGGGCAGCCATTGCAGCATGCAGCCCTGTTGCCAGTTCCACGCCCGCGATTCACCCAGACTAATCCAGCGGTCGTTATCCTGCAGGTCAATCATGCCAATCTGAATGACGTCATCTGCCTTTGGCGAGCGATGTTCAAACGGGACTTCCATCCCAAGGACATAGCGGTTTGTCGGATCGAACTGCAACTTGTCGTAGTAGCCGAACCAATGATGGCGTGGTCCGGTCGTGATAAAGCGAGTTGGAAAACGCAGCTCGTCAGCTGCGCTGCCGTTGCGATTCAGAGTCGCCATGGCCAGCAGACCAGCGGCATGTTTCACAAACTCGCGCCGAGACGTGTTCGTGGCCATCTTCTTTCTCCTTCGTCAACACATGAACGGCAGAACGAAGTAAACGCAGGGCCGGTTCCCACGTCGGCGGTGGAAATCGTGCCGATGCTGAATGTGGCCGACATCACGGCGCCAGGTCAGCGACGTTCATCGGATTCTCAATGTTGTAGCAACGTCTCTCTGGCCAGTCGAACGGTCCGCTCGACGGCCGTCGGATCATCGCCGGTAGCCGTAATGTGACCCATTTTGCGATTATGTCGCGACTCCGGCTTTCCGTAGAGGTGTAAATTGGTGTTCGGTGATTCCAACGGCGACAGGCTTTTGGCCCGCCAGACATCGGGGATGTGCTGGCCCAGTAAATTGGCCATGGCCGCAGCGGGTGCTCGCCGCAGCAACGGTACTGACGGCAGACCACAGATCGTGCGCAGCTGCAGTTCAAACTGACTGCAGTGATAGGCCTCGATCGTCAGGTGGCCGCTGTTGTGAGGACGCGGTGCAATTTCATTGACGACCAGATGGCCGTCGTGGGTCAGGAACAACTCGATGCACAACACACCGACGACATCAAAATGTTCCAACACGGCTCGCGCCATCTCAACCGCTGCGTTGGTGACCGCCTCAGTCACCTGAGGCGCTGCGGATACCGAAACGTCCAGAATATGGTCGGCGTGATGGTTCAGCAACGGATCATAGAAAACTGCTGTGCCGTCAGCATAACGGCCGGCGACGATCGACAATTCAAAGTCAAAGTCAATACGTTCCTCCACGATCCCTTCTTTAAGATTGGCTTCGCTCCACAATAATTCGACGTCGTCGGTCGGCCCGATGGACGACTGTCCCTTGCCATCGTAGCCGTCCGTGTTGGCTTTCAGGATCACAGCCCCGCCGAAGTCAGCGCGGGCGGTTGCCAGTTCGTCCGACGAACGCACCATTCGAAATCCAGCGGTCCGCAGTCCAATGCTGCTGAGCGCCGTTTTTTCCGCGAAGCGATTCTGAGCCGTCTGTAACAACTTCACTCCGGGACACAGCGGAGCGTGCTGATCAATGGCCGCGGCCGCATGTGACGGAATGTTTTCGAACTCGTACGTCACAGCGTCACAGGCTCGAGCAAATTCCAACAGTTTTTCTTCATCGTCAAATTCGCCGGTCCACGAAAGGTCGCTGACCTGGCCGGCGGGACTGTCCTTGTCTCCGCCAAAGACGGCAATGCGGTATCCCATTTGCCGCGCAGAAACTGCCAGCATTCGCCCTAACTGACCGGCTCCCAGGATTCCAATGGTGCTTCCCGGGCCAACAACACGACTCATAGCCACGAGTCCTTTAGCACGGTCTCAGTCTGATCAGCGTTGAACTTCTCCAGTTTCTGCTGCAATGCTGCATCACTGGTGGCAAGGATCCGCACGGCCAGCAACGCCGAGTTCTT
>JBDONA010000058.1:0-18144 GCA_039831575.1 Fuerstiella sp.
CGTTGCTGGACAATGCCGTTGCTGTTGAATGGACGCGTCTTCGGACGAAATTCAGCCGGTCGACTTATTTGTGCCAAATTGCCTGCGGCTCGTGACAGCGAAGCTCGCTGACTCATGGCCGTGGTTATTGTATTTTAGCAGCAGAACGGCTACCCCGACGAGCCGGATCCTGTTTCGTCAATTTGTAAACTGTTCTATTCAAAGAGGACTCAGACAATGGATTCAATCTCGCGCCGAAGCCTGCTGTGCAGTGCTGTTGCTGCCGGCTTGTTGCCGCGACAACTTTGGGGCAGCGGTGCCGCAGTGAACGTAGCAGGGCACCGAACTCGGTTTGCGGTATCGACGTATTCTTTCTGGCAGTTCAAGAACAAGGATCTGAGATCCATTGAAACGTGCATCGACCTGGCAGCGGAGTGGGGATTCGATGGCGTTGAAATTCTCGAAATGCAAATGACGAACACCGATAACTCGACGCTTCAGAAGCTGAAGCAGCGAGCCTTCGTGAACGGTCTCGATCTGTGTGGCTTTTCAACTCACCAGGGCTGGGTCAATCCGGATCCGAAAGTTCGACAAGCCAACACGAAGAAGACCATCAATTCGATCGAACTCGCCTACAAGCTGGGCATTCCGACGATGCGAGTGAACACGGGGCGCTGGGGAACCAGCGGCAGCTTTGACGAATTGATGGCGAATCGCGGCATCGAGCCAACTCTGGAAGGCTATACCGAAGACGACGGCTTCAAGTGGGTAATCGACGGACTCCATGAGTGCCTGCCCGTCGCCGAAAAATGCGGCGTCACGTTGGGGCTGGAGAATCACTGGGGACTCGGCCGCACGGCAGAAGGGGTGATGCGAATCGTCCGCGCCATTGATTCACCGTGGCTGAAGACAACACTCGACACCGGCAACTTCCTTGAGGATCCTTACGATCGACTCGAACAGATCGCCGACGACGCCGTGCTGGTTCAGGCCAAGACCTACTATGGCGGCGGCATGTGGTATTCGCTGGACCTCGACTATCCCAGAATTGCGGCGTTGTTAAGAAAACACAACTACGGCGGCTACGTGTCGCTTGAATTTGAAGGCAAGGAAGACCCGCGGACGGCCATACCGAAAAGCCTTGCCATGCTGCAGACCGCATTTGCGTGAACAGCAGTAAATACAAGTTCGAAACGCCATTGAATGGATCCCGTCCACCGGGGAAACACACCTGTTTGTGCTGCGTGCCTGGTGTGAGCCGCAGGTGTTGTTGGCAATGCCTTACCAGTGTTCACCAGCAGAGCCGGTGCGTTACGGCCAGGAATCAGGTGAACAACTTTAAACTCGCTTAAGTTCACCCACGGCCACGTCAACGCCGGGCGAAAACACAATGTGGTCGGGCTCGCGGTCGGCGGGAATCGGACAACCGATGGATGCGGTAAGTGTCTGCTGAACCGTGGTCTCCTCTGGCGTACAGAAAGTGTACGGTGAGTGGTGGACACGCCCGGCCAGTATCCGGCCGTCAGGCCGACGGGCGAACAGAACGTAGCGTTCCAGGAGGAAATGCTCGAGGCTTCCCTCTTCCGCGACGGCCAGTTGGCGCTCGCTGTTCAGTTTCGCATCAATTTCGTAACTGACGTCCTGCTGACCATGCCGTTTTCCACGGCAGGTCATCTGGGTCGTGTCACGGCGAAGGGATAGATCCGCATCAAAATACGGCAGGTGCCAGAACCGTCGGGCGACTCGAACCGCAAGGCGCTTGTTTGCGTCCAGACTGAAAAACCAGACGCCACTTCGTCCATTCGGCAGAGTGACGTACGTTCGCAGATTGGTTTCCAGAAACCACGAAATGCCAGGTACCGCCGGAAACCACCATGGGCGGACCTTTTCCATCGAAAACGGCACCAGGCCCAGCCACCCGTCGCCGTCGAATGTCTCCACCGTCATCCCCTCCGGCAGCAGCGGCTGCAGCAGTTCCG
The DNA here is from genome assembly GCA_039831575.1 of Fuerstiella sp. Lineage (GTDB taxonomy): Bacteria > Planctomycetota > Planctomycetia > Planctomycetales > Planctomycetaceae > Fuerstiella. Next base: position 1,959 of record JBDONA010000058.1, read on the forward strand.
GCGACACACGCCAATGGACAAACAACAAGTCGTTCCATGTCTGAAAACCGGATGGTTTCGTCATGAAAGCCCCGCCTACTCATGAAGGGTGCTGTAACGGTATGTGTGTTCGGACTATTGGGTGGCCGGGGGCTGAACTGAGCCTGTGAAGGAAGCCCCGGGGCTTCACTCGCTTCTCGCACCAACGCTTGTTCTTACCCACAGATCTGGTTAGCCGCGAAGCGGCGTCAGCATATTTCGAATTACTGGCGCCGCTTCGCGGCTAAGACGCTTCGTGGTAAACACCATCCATGGGCTCACGCCCACGGCTAAGTGCTTTCGTCGCTTCGCGACTATATATTTGTGGATAACGACAAACGTTCCAACCCCGGCCACCCTCTCCAACTTTACAGCCAGTCGAAAACTGAGGCCTTCGTGAACCCCGTCCGAAATGTGTCAAGTTTGTGAGGTCACCATCCGCCGGCGGTGGGGTGAGTCCGTTTGCTGGTCTCCGGCGCTGAACGAATGAACTTTCCGGATATACACCTATCCGTTATTCAACCATCTTTGTAACCAACCAATGGGAGCCACTCAGCGATTTCCTGGTCTCAGCTCGATCCGGATCACATACTGCGTCAATCACGCAGATGAAACAGCTGTCGAATCGCGTCCAGGAGTCCATGCGGAGTGCCGCCTTTGGCTTCATCCTTCAGCGTCTCCAGGGGCGGATGGAGCAGTTTGTTAACGATGCGATGAATCGTCTTTTCGATGGCGGCTCGTTGCGTGTCTGTCAGGTCCGGCTCTCTGCGACACAACAGATCCAGTTCACTGCGGCTGATTTCGCCCCACTGCTCCCTTAGCCGTTGAATGACGGGGCCTGTCGCACGATGGTAGACCTCGTGCATGAATCGGTCAGTCTGCTGCTTGATAATTTTCTTTGCGTGTTGTACCTCGGACACGCGCAACTGCCGATTGCGATCACAGGTCGCTTCCAGCGCGTCGATGTCATACAAAAACACGTTGTCGTCAATCTGGCGGATTGTCGGGGCAAAGTCACGTGGTGCGCCGAGATCCAGAATAAACACGGGCTTTCGATCGGATGCCTGGCGCACTTTTGCAAATTGATCATGGTCAATCAGCGTCTCCGTTGCCCCCGTTGTGCTGACGATGACGTCCGCCTGGCCCAACAGCTTTTCCAGATTCTCAAAGTCGTCGGTGACTCCGCCAAACTGCTCCGCCAATGCATCCGCGCGCTGCCGATTGCGATTCACGACGATGATGAGTTTCACACCTTCGTCTTTAAGGTACCGCAGGGTTTCCTCGGCCATCTCGCCAGCACCGATGACCAGCACCACTTTGTTGTCGAATCGATTGAAAATGCTGCGACCGAAATCACCCACAGCGACGCTGGCAATAGAAACCCGGCCTTCTGACAACTTCGTGTTTGTACGCACCTTGGCGGACACCGCGAGTGCCTGCTGAAACAAGGTATTCGTCAACAGACCGCACGAGCTGTTTTCCTGGGCGATCCGATACGCTTCCTTGACCTGCTGCACAATCTGGGGTTCCCCCAACACCATACTGTCAAGGCTGCAAACGACCTCAAACAAATGTTCAACGGCTGCCTCACCGTGATGGTACAGCACAGAACTGGTGAATTCGTCGGACGGAAGATCGTGAAACGCGGACACGAAATCGGTGATTTGCTGAATCGACAGTTCAGCTGAGTCTTCGTCCGACGCGGCGTAGATTTCAACGCGGTTGCACGTCGAAAGTACGACAAGTTCCGACGCCGGATGCTCTTGTTGCCACTGCGCGTACGCCCGCGTCAGCTGTTCCTCCGAAGCAAACGCCAGTTTCTCGCGGACTTCAAGTCCGGCGTGATGATGATTACAGCTTAAGACAACAACGTTCATCGTGATTGAACCAGACTGCTCTCTGGCGGTGAAACAATCATTTCTCCGACGTTGCCTGGCGAACTTCCGTGTATTCCTCCCGACAACAGAGTGAGACCCAATACCGTCACCAACAGAAACCCTCCAGCCATCAGCGTCAGCCTCGCAACCTGACGTCCGGTCTGTTCCTTCCGGGCAAGAATTCGGCACAACGCCAACACCATCATCAGCCAGACAATGGACGTCCCCGCGACCAGGGGGTCCTTCCAGCTGAAGCCACCATCCGGAGGTCGCTGCCCAACCATGACCAGAATGAAGCCTGTGGCCAGGCCGATCGTCAGCATGATGACCGTACCGACCACCAGCCACCGATTAAAACTGTTCAATTGTTCAAGGCTGGGCAATTGCAGTCGATGCAGCCAGGAAGCCTTACCTTGAAGTTTTTGATACTGCAGCAAATACATGACGGCGCATATGGTCGATGCGGCGACCGTTCCCAGCCCAATCAGCAATGTGGACGCGTGCAGCATCCCCCAGCGATGGACGGCATTTTTTTCCCGAACGGAATCAGCCATAACATCGTCGACAAACAATGCCAGGATAATCAGACCCAGGATAGAGGGCAACAGAAACAGTCCGAGTGCCAGACGCCGGTGCGTAGCCACAAGAATCAGGTAGAAGAATGCCCCCAGCCAGGCCAGTACCAGAAACCAGTCGTGGCTGCTGCCGACAAGCGGCGGGAGTCCGGAGTCCGAACTTCTGGTCATCAGATAGGCCGTGTGAGCCAGCAGGCCGCCCGCAGCCGCCAGAATTGTGATACCACGAGTCAACCCGGACCGATGGCGCACCAGCTGATACAACTCCGTGCCGAAGGCAACAAGATAGCTCAGTAGAAAACACGACAGGTTGACCTGGGACAGAAACACCAAAACTGGCACTCCGGTTGAAGTGTGGACCGGTACGGCACGCGTGGCATCAATTCTAGCCGACCTTTGACAACGGACAACATCCGGACCACCGGTTCATTCCATGATTAGTGCCCTGCCAACGGTTGTAGGGTCTCTGTGAGCTGAGTTCCCGTTTTCGGTGTCAAGGCTGCCCGATGCAAAGAGCGACCAAATCCAGGGGACGTGAACGCTGAAAACACTTGGATTCCGAGTGCCAGAGTGGCGGCCGGACCTGGCGGACCCATTTCAAGGAAACCATACCATGGTTTGTCAGTAATTCCTGCTGAACAGTACAGAACCGCATGCTGGCCGGATCGCGACGCAGAAATCAGGCTGGAAAATTGATCGCTGGATTTCGACACAACAGACGAGGTACGGACAGATTCCCCCGAGAAACAATTGAGTGGCCGTCGCGCTCCGACGGAGTCGCATGACAAGCACTAAACATTGGGATACGCTGTCGGTCAGCCGAATCATCCTATACCGGAGCGCCGCTGGCGCATTGAACCAGAGATTCGTCTCTGCCGGAACCTTTTTATATATCCGTGCAAAGCGGCGGCAACAGACGTCGCCCCCAACTCACGAACGTCGTATTCCCTCCTACAACTCTGCAGCGTCGCCTCTACTGACTGGCAGACGCTGCGTCATGCCCGACCCCCGCCCTCCACACTCGTTTCCCCAGCGATACCAGTCCTGAAAGCGATTCTCATGTCACAAAGACTTCTGTTCCTGTTATTGTTTGCTGTGCCTGTTCCCGATTTCGCTGTCGCTGCGGACTGGACTGAGTTTCGCGGACCTACAGGACAGGGACTTTCTGATGCGGTCGACCTGCCGACGACATGGAGCGAAGATCAGAACATTGCGTGGAAAGTCGACCTGCCTGGAAATGGCTGGTCTTCCCCCGTGGTCGCGGCCGGGCAAATTTACGTAACGACTGCAATCGCCGTTGGCGATGCCAGCCCGCCCCTGCATTCGTTGCGAGTTCTTTGTCTGTCAGCGACCGACGGCCAGACAATTTGGAACGCCGAGATATTTCGACATGCAGCAGATGAAAAAATCGAATCTCATAACAAGAACAGCCACGCCAGTCCGACGCCAATTCTGCAGGGCGACCGATTGTACGTACACTTCGGTCCACACGGCACGGCCTGCCTGCAGACTGACGGCTCAGTGATCTGGAAAAACTCGCAGCTGGTCTATGCTCCGCAGCATGGCAACGGCGGCTCACCTGCCATCGCTGGCAACCTGTTGATCATCTGCTGCGATGGCAAGGACTATCGCTACGTGACCGGACTTAATAAGAACTCCGGAGACCAGGTCTGGAAGACAGATCGCCCATTGAATCCGTCTCGCGGATTCAGTTTTTGCACACCGACAATTGTCAGTGTCAATGGACGAACACAGGCGGTCTGTCCGGGAAGTGGCGGGGTCTGGTCCTACGACACGCAAACAGGAAAACAGCTGTGGCAGGTCACATACGGCGAAGGATACTCTGTCGTGCCCCGGCCAGTCGTTGGTCACGGTCTGGTGTACGTTTCCAGCGGTTTCGGCGATCAGCAACTGTTCGCTATCGATCCCACCGGAAGTGGAGACATAACGGATTCACATGTACGGTGGAAGACAAAGAAAGCCGTTCCGAAGTCCCCATCCGTGTTGTTGGTTGGCGACGAACTGTACACAGTGGACGACGGAGGGATCGCCTGTTGCCGCGACGCAGTGTCCGGCGATCTGCACTGGCAGGAGCGTCTCGGCGGCAAGTTCTCTGCATCACCGTCCCTGGCGGACGGGGTCATTTATTTTCAGGATGAGACCGGCACGACGACTGTGCTGCAGCCGGGCACGGAATATCATGAGATCGCGAAGAACCAGCTGGGCGATGGCGAAACTCGCACGTTTGCATCATTCGCGTTTGTCGACAACGCCATCCTGTTGCGCAGCGAAACCAGTCTGTATCGCATTGAAAAGCGTTAGAACGGCCGATGTTTTGCGCCGCCAATGGACCGCCCGCGAATCCCGCGTCCCTACGTCCTGCGTAAAGACCTACTTAACGGCCAGCACAGACGCAAAATTGAAACACTGAAACCACGGACAAACGGTACTGAATCCAGCGCGGCGAAGGCGTTCTATGTGTCTATCCAGAGTCTCCGGCACCAGCCGATTTTCAATGGCCGTTCGTTTTTGAGCGATCTCAAGGTCGCTGTATCCGTGAGCCCGTTTGAAATCGTGGTGCAGCGTCGTCATCAGCCGGTTTTCCGCCGCATCGGCAAAGCTGATCTTCTCCGACAGCAACATCGCCCCGCCTGGTAAAATGCCGCTGGCCACGCGGTCCACAAATGAATCACGTTCTTCCGGCGGCAGAAACTGCAGCGTGAGATTCAGTACCACAAACGACGCGTTGCTGACGGCAATCTCGCGGATGTCTGCCTCGTGAACTTCAACCGCCGCGCCTTCACTCGCTTGCTCGCTGACGATTCTGCGAAGACGAGTCACCATGGCAGCAGAACTGTCAACAGCGTGGATACGACACTCCGGCACGGCATTCTGCCGCACCGCGAATGTCGCAGCGCCAAGCGAGCAGCCGAGATCGTATACGTTTGTGTCGGGCCGAACGTACATCTCCGCACACTGCCCGATCATGGACAGCATGGAGGCATACCCCGGAACAGAGCGACGAATCATGTCCGGAAAAACGTCCGCGACATCGTCATCGAATTCAAAATCGCCAACGCGATTCAGCGGGACAGAGTAAATGTGATCTTCAGGCACTGGACGATTGACGGCAAACTGAGGGAGCGGAGTTGGCCACGATGACCGAAACGCAGAAGTACCGCAGAATAACGCCCGACGGGGTCGCTGGCGGATCGTTTTCGGTCATCGGCGTCGAATATTTCAAACATTCGCACGATTGGAACTTCGAGCCACGCATGTCGCGTCTGACATGCCGCTACAGCGTTTCACGCTGTAGACATTTGTTGGTGATTGGCAGTATGCCACTGGCTCCGCCAGCGTTTTCCTGAGCCGCAAGGCACTGGTGGAGCCAGTGCCACACTTCAATCCAGCCCTGACGTTGCACCAGCACACAGCCCGCGTTGATGCACAGGGAACTACGAGTTCTGATCGTCAAGAACTATTGGCTCCCGCGCTGGGCAGTGTTCAGATCAATTCATGGACGGCTCTAGTTGGTGGAGACGTCGAAGGCTGGAGCAGCGGACTCTCCCGTCAGTGTGAAGTGACGACGGTAGATTTCCTGATTCGCGCTCTTCAGCACCATGCTGTAACGACCTGCCACCAGTTTGTTGCCGATTGTGTAGAAGAAATTTGCACGAAGGCTTTCGCGAGGCACAAACCGTCCGAATTGTTCGATGGTTCGCTCTTCTTCATCCTGCACCAGGCACTCAACCCACATATCTTCGTGTGGCGGGTTCAAATTACATTGAGCAATCATGACATCGCCCATGGAATACTCCGTCCGCCGATTGGACAGCTGATAGCCAATTGTTGAGGTGCCGATTTCAAAGTTGAAAAACTTATCGTGTTCGCGGATCGGAGTCTTGTCACGGATCATGGTCCGAGCAACCTCACTGTCCATCGGCTTCAGACTCATTAGTCCGGACGGGCTGCGGGTGTGGTAGACATCCATCTGCAGCTCTGCTTCCGTCGCTCCAATAGCCGCCATTGCGACCAGACATGTCCACGTCACGACCGTTGGCACGGTCTGGGGAAACGCGTCCAACACCCGCGATGTCAACTGCCGCGGAACGTGAAACACAGGCGCGAGCTTTCGGAACGCCAGAAAACGTCGTATCCGGACGAAGTCTTCTTCCGACATAAATGCGAAATACGCACTCAGACAGATAGCGGGAAAGACGTACAGCCCTAACGTCAGCCACGTCATGACGTGAAAGAAGACACCGCCCGCCAGCATCACGATGCGTGTACGCGGCTGCCAGACAAGAAACGCGAACATGACCTCCCAGATGACCGAAACGTAAGCACTGATCAGCAGTAGTGGTGACCACATGGCCATCGCCTCACCGATCGGATTTTCGTAGTTCCAGTTGCTCAGCATCCAGTATCGCATCTGCTCACCGCTGAAAAACGCGGCCGTCTGAATCTTCGTAATCGACGCGCCAAAATACATGGATGCAAACAACAACTGCACCAGTCGCGCTGGCCACACGGCGCACCGGGGTGGCCATGCACCAGCAGCTCCCGAACGTTTCTTCAGATATGCATCAACGGACCAAACGGCCCCGGCGTGAGAAACGGAAAGCAACAGCAGCAAATGGATCGCGATGACCGAATACTTCGTCATCGTCGCGACGCCGTCCAGCAGGCTGAAATACGAATACAAAATCGTCACAACCCATAGCGACGTGCGCGTCCGAAAGCCCACGATCGCAGCCAGCATGCAGAGCAACATGGCGCCATACAGCGGCACTGCGACAGCGGGTGAAAGCACGGGTAGTACGGACCCCTGACCGTACATTTCGAACAGCTGAACGGGGGCCCCATCCGTGGTGTACAACTCACGAACATGAGGAAACCGAAGCACCATCGGTATGCCCGCAGCCAGTGGCAGAACTATCCGCACCAGTGCCATTCCGAACGGCGTTTCCTGTTCAAAAAAGAACCGTCCCAGACGTGTGCGTGGCGGTTTCTCAGCGAGTGAAGGACTCATCCGTGAATCTCTCGATATGTGAACGGAACAAAATCCCGCTCGGAGTTCATATTCATTATGCCCCATCGCCCCTGCGTCGGTGGGCCCATCACTCACTCGCGACGGCTGCTTGTCCTGGTTGTGTGCCACTGACTTTGCCAGTGTTTCCGTGACCATCGAGGCACCGGCAGAGCCCAATTCACATACTTATAGAAATCTGACCTGTGCCATCTAAAAACAACATTCTGTCACCGACACGAAGTCGGTGGACCCTAATATTCAATTGGTAGACAGCCCGGTGGCGTCTGACATGTTGAGCGTGCTGCCGACCCTTGCCGCATTGGGATTGTACAGAGTACTGAATAAACTGGTGGCGTTGGCAGACTGCCGTCGCAGGCGAGGATTATCATAGACGGCTTTCAGCTTTTGTTCGGCGTGCCAGTCCGGAAAAATCTGTAGGGGAGTACCGTCATTGGCACAGACAACCCGCAGGTGATAGTACGACATTTTGTCGTTGGGCCGCCCGAAATACTGGTCGTACAGATCCGGTGGCAGGTTGTACTGCTTGGGCCAGACTTCTTCGATCGCGAATACGCGCTCAATGGGTTCATGAGCAGTGTGCCGCAGCACGTTGTTGATGTGGCGTGGCAGCAGATGATTCGTGTGGTCGTAGTGAATTCGAGCTACGTGCCCAAACGGGTGAAACTCACCCCACGGCTCACGGAGATCGTAGAATTGCCCACTGGCTCCTTCGGCAACCAGATGGGTTCGACTGTCCCATGCGGTCCAGCCACAGAACATGTCCCAAACGACAAGGTAGCTAAGCGTGTTCCCGCAGAGCCCAACTTTCAGTGCGTGACCCACGGCACCAAACGACAAAGCGCCCAGATAGGCTCCGATGAACAGAATCGCCAGGACAGATTTCATACGTGTCATCGCCGACCTTCCGTGGTTGCGATCAGTCATCGTTCCCACCAGGCTGACGGAAACGGAGTGTTAGTAAAACAATCAACGGCAGAATTTGCCTGAATGTCCGAAATTAGTCAACATCGGTTCAGCAAGGTTCTAATTGCCGAGAGTCCGCCAAACTCGCACGTCGCCGCGAATGCCCGCGGAGGCGATGGTTTTTCCGTCCGGAGACGCCGCGATGCTGAAATAACGGCTGGTCTGCGGGGCGACAGACAAAATTGTCACGATCTCTCGGGTGGCAACGTCCCAAATGCGAATCTCACCGTCCTGACCTCCAGAGGCCATCAGCCGACCATCGGAGGAAAACGTGACTGAGTCGATGCGTCCCGAATGGGCCTTCAGGTCGGTTACTCGGTCCATTGTCTCCATCGAGTAAAAATGCAGGTACCCGCCCTGAGTACCGACCACCAGCCAGTCGCCATCAGAACAGCACGCCAGCGATAAAGATGTATCTTCCGGCGGCGGCAGTTCGGCCGTCAATTCGCCGTTTTCAACAGAAAGCAGCTGAATCGTTCGATCATCCCACGCAACCGTCACATAGTTCGATTCGGCCGAAAAACAAACGTCTGTCACGGCAGCAGCCTGACGCGAATACTCAAAACGAGGCGTGGTTAGATCATCGGCCGCAAACAGCAGCACGTTGCCGGCCCGGCCGCCAACCGCGATCATTTTTCCGTTACTAGATAGGCCACCGCAGCATAGCCTCCGAAAGGCAGCCGCGTTACTGCAGTAACAGACGACGACGGGGCCGCCACCTGCAGTTCCCGCATCATTCCGCAAACAGCCACCTCACTGGTCACGGGATTCACGGCGACCGATATCGCTGCCTTACCGACTGCGGGTACATATTCTGTAATGATGCCGTCACTTAGATTCCACGATTGCACACTGCCGTTTTCACATGCCATCACAACTGACTGGCTGTCCCGAGTAAACGCGACATCGCGAACGACACATCACGGCCGCGGCCGAAGACAGAATCGCGTGGCTCATCGGCTGCGGACGAACGGGGTCCACATGGCTGGCAGAAATGCTGGCCGATGTGCCCGGCATCCGTCGCTGGCACGAACCCTATTTCGGACGTTTTTTCAAACACATTCACGATCGCCCGCAAGACCAGGATCGGTCTTCATCTTTCTTTGCGAGACGTCACCAGCAGGTCTGGCTGGAGGGGATGCGAGAGATGTTTTTTCGCATGGTCCACGATCGTTACCCGCAATTCGGACGTCACGCCCTTGTCGTGAAGGAAGTCAACACCCCGGAGATCTATCCATGGATCTCAACTCTGTTTCCCGCCGGTAAAATCATCCATCTGGTGCGAGACCCTTTCGACACACTGGATTCTTACTTGTCGTTGCAGAAACCGGGCAGCTGGAACAAGCAGTTCGGCGACCACGACGATCCACTGGCTGAAGAGAACGTATGCCGAACTGCGAATCACATCCACTCAACAATGACCCAGGCGTTGGAAGCGTACGAACGCTTTTCCGATGAAAGTCGCCTGCAGGTTTCCTACGAAGACCTGCTGGCCGATGCCAGTCTGCAGATTCAGCTGTGCGGAAAACTGCTGTCCGTCGAAGTCTCAGACGACGATGCGCGGGCGACCGCTGAAAAACACGACTTCAACAACTACAAGGACACCGGTGACCTGAAGTTTCGTCGCAAGGGCCAGGCGGGTGTCTGGAAGTCCTCAGAAAACTTCACTCCCGAAGTGCGACAGATCGCAGCGCAATCTCTGGGACAGCTGCGAGCACGCCTGGGTTACCACGACGATTCGACGTTGTCGGAGGACGGCAACTGCCGCTCAGAATCGGAGTCCAACGTGTGAAACACAATCCGTCGGTGCAGTTCACGGGTGACGTCTGCTTTGTGTTTCCCGGCCATCGGGAATCTGTTGATTCAAAGTGAATCTAGCCACGGCACCGCGAAGTCCGCGACATCAGTCACACATACACCTCATGCTGATCGAGGTAGGCTTCGACTGCTCGTGGCACCAGAAACCGCAGCCCCTGTCCGTCACGGACGCGTTGGCGCAGATCCGTAGATGAAATATCAGTCCCTGGCATGGCCACGCTTTTCACTCGTTTCGCCAGGTCATCACCAATCCAATCGACAACCTGTGAATGCGTGGGTTCAGGCAGTCCAGGGCGATTCACCGCCACGATCGTCGCCAGTTCGAAAATTCGATTCGGTTCCCTCCAGGTTGGGATGTCGCGAAGCGAATCAGCGCCCATCAGGAAGAAGAGTTCCGCTTCGGCGAAGTCGTTCCTGAAATCCGCCAAAGTCTGGACGGTGAACGACTGCCCCTCACGCCTGATTTCTCGACGATCCACAACGAATTCCGGGTAACCCGAAACGGCCAGTTGCAGCATATCGGCACGGGCGTGGCCATCCGTGATGTTCATGCCCGTCTTGTGCGGCGGACTTCCCGCGGGAACCAGACGCACCTGGTCGAGTGACAGTTGCTGTCGGCAGGTTTCGGCCAAAAGCAAATGTCCATAATGTACCGGATCGAATGTGCCGCCCAGAATCCCCAGTTTCATAAATCGTTCTTCGTCAGAATGGTCGGGGAATCAGCCTCACCCATTCCCTGCGGCCCGCGCTACCGGACAACAACGATTAGACAAAGGCCGGCTAAAACACTTGCGATTGGTCGGAAAAAAAACGCCGGGCTTTTTCGGCCAATGCAAATTCACGTCAACGACGGATTCTCCGAAAAACACTCCTAACCCTTTGCCCTTGCCGAGTCCGTATCATAGCATCAGCAGCAGCGAGACATCCTACCGGAACGAGTGAATCCCGCAACAGTGTGCGACGTTTGATGTATGTTGAATGCACAGCCGTTGCACAACAATGCGGCGTGTGGCTGCGAATCATGCCCCGTAGTCCCAAGTGAAATTTGACAATCATCTGCGATGACTGATCCGTCTGAATCCAATTCCGCACATTCGGGCGGCGAAACCACGTTTCGCGGGCCGGCGAACTGGTTCTCCCTGACGTGTCCTGCGGAGTTGCAGGTCCGGCAGACTGAGTCATTTCTGGAGTTTCGGGCAGTGGCCGAAGATAGCACGGCCACTGATTCAGAAAAGAAATCGGCGAAAGGCCCCCAATGGACGATGACATTGTACGCGGCGTGGGTTGATGAATCAGAACCCGAAACGAATGCCGCTTCCTTTCAGGCAGAGACCCTTTTCCCGGACGTGATTCGTAATTCGGCCACGACACCATTACATCCTGAGCGGGCCGGCAGGGCATGGGCAGGAATCTCACGGCAAAGATTTCACGGTCCGTGGTGGCAGCGTCTGTTTCGCAAAGCCGCCACTTACGAATGGCGACTCTGGATTTTCGAACACGAGCAGATCCTGGTGGTTGCGAGTCTGCAGTCGCGCGGTGGTTTCGCACTTGGATCTGAGACGATTGCCGCCTGCGAACGAGCACTCAAGTCCGTCAAATTTGCCGAAACACTGGCAAAGCCACCCGAGATGTTCCGCGGCGAAGTTGTGCAGCTTGGACGAAAGCATTTCCCACTATTGTCGATCAAGCCCGCAGGGAGTTTCGGGCTGCAGATCGAGGATTCGGAAATCAATCTTGCCAATTTCTATCGGTCCTATCTGCAGCAGCCGGACAACTTCAAGCAGATCGTGCTGCCTGGCCTGACGACGGTTGTGCGACTTCAGGAATGGGGGCCCGACCAACTCATGCCTCCGCTGGCTGAGATTTCCGATCGAGTGATGCCGATGCTGTATCCCGAGACCGAGGCAGACACGACGCTGAAAGACTTCGTTAAGATGCCGTGGGTGTGTGGGCTGGCGGTCATGTTTGTTCTGGACGAAGACGACACTTACCGATTCGTACACAGCAAAATGCTGCAGTCGTGGCAGATTTCAGAAGACGAACTGCAGTCTCTGGCCATGGACAATCTCAACACATATGCCCGGAACAATCCGCTGGAGGTGACGGTGATTGGTGAAGACAATGATGCACGAATGCTGGTACCAGTGAGTCCCAACGCCTACAACAGCGTTCGATTGCTGGGTCCGGAACTTCACGGTCGCCTGCGAAAATTACTGGGCGCCGAATTGGTCGTCGGTGTGCCTAACCGCGATTTTTTTGTAGCCGTGTCACTGAATCATCCGAATCTGGTCTCTGACGTGCAGCAACGTGTAATCGAGGACTATCAGTCCATGCATCATCCGCTGACCAGTCGCCTGCTGGTCATTTCAGCAGATGGCGTCAGCGAGTACTGCGATTTATAGACTGGCAGCGACATGAGCCAGTTGCAAAACATCGCATTCTGCGGAGGCGGATCCGGCGGCCACCTGATTCCTGCGATCGCAGTGGCCGAGGCGTTGCTGACGGAGAACGCCAACACTCGTTTTCTGTTCATGACGAGTGACCGGCCGATCGATCGTCACATCCTGGCGACATGCGGACTGCCCCCGCAGTCGATCGAACACGTCGCGTTACCGCTACGGACTTCCGAGAGACGCCTATTCTTCGCGTGGAAGTGTGTACGTGCAGTACTGCAGTGCCGACGCGACTTTCGACGTCAGCGACCGGACATCGTAATCGGCCTGGGTGGCTTTGCGTCCCTTGCGGGAGTCGCGGCTGCCTGGGTGAGCGGAATTCCGGTCGTACTATTCGAACAGAACACGGTTCCCGGGCGTGCCAATCGGTGGTTACATAGATTGGCCACCACGACATTCACTGGCTGGCCCATGGAAGCAAAATGGCGCAGCAGATGGCGAACTCCCGTTGTCGAAGTCGGTGTACCACTGCGCCGTTCTTTCCCGACGGGTGAACTGGGCAGCGAGCCCCCGGCGACAGCTATGTCAAACACGGCCAGACTACTGGTGCTGGGCGGAAGCCAGGGGGCAACGCGTCTGAATTCCATTGTCGTGAACGCACTGACAAGTCAAACTCCCGGCGATTGGAATCTTCACATCGTTCATCAAACCGGCCCCGACGACCTCGACAACGTTCGAAACGCGTACGAACAGGCAGGCATCACTGCTGACGTTTATGCTTTCATCGACGACATGCCGCAACAGCTCATGACATCGACTGTGGTCATCAGTCGTTCCGGTGCTGTCGCCCTTGCGGAAATCGCTGCCACCGGTAGAGCATCGGTGCTGTTTCCTCTATCGACGTCCTCCGATGATCACCAGCTTCGCAACGCTGAATTCTTTGAAGCGTGTGGTGCGTCAGCAATCGTCTGCGAACGGGATCACGACGCCCCATTGCAACTGGCTGAGCACCTTCGTCGGTTGCTGAAAAATGACAGCCAACAGACGGATTCAAATCAGGAACACGGCGACTTTCCTATAGCGGGTGATAACTCCGAGCAAACCGCCGGGGAAGCCAACGCCCAACGAGCGTCGATGGAATCTGCAACCCGCCGTGTGGCTCCCGTGAATGCGGACGCTGCGATCGTGAGATCGTTACAGTCGTTAGCGGACGATTCCCCCCGTCGCTGAGTGCCGTAAAGGACACACGAACCTGACACACTGTGGCGTGTCCTAAGTTAAGCACAGTCAGCCAGCTTCAGGTGACAAGGCGCCACAATCTTGAGTGCGGTTCCCTTCCGACGTTGCGACATTGTCCCGTCACCTCCCAACGGGACAAAACGCAACATTATCGAACGTCAGACTGATATGGCGAACCATGACGAATCGTCGCCTACGGTTCGACTGCGCATTCTCTTCAGGGTGGTAACTTTTCTGTACAGTCTGTAGTGTAATGGTGCTGCACGTCGGCTTGTGGAGCCGAAAGTGGGGGTTCAATTCCCCTCAGACTGCCTTTATTCCGACATATCGTCTGAATCGGCACTGGGGTTTTCGCGAGGTGACTTCTTCTTGTTGCCGGCCGAATGACCGAAACAGGAAGGCATTGTTCAGTGGTTACTTCAGTTCTGCAAAGACCAACTCTAGTTCTGAACCGCAACTGGCAACCAGTGGGAGTGGCGACGGTTTCGCGGTCTCTGGTGAAGGTCTGGAACGAGTCAGCCCGCATCGTCGACCCAGCCGACTTTCAGCAATACGACTGGGAAGACTGGTCGTTGATGCAACCCGCTAAGGGCGAAGCCTGCATCCAGACACAATGGCTGCGTCTACGAGTTCCGGAGGTGGTCACACTGACGAAATATGATCGTTTGCCAACGAACGTCGTGGCGTTCAGCCGCCGGAATGTATTCAAGCGTGACAACTTCACGTGTCAATACTGTGGCTGCCGGCCGGGCAGCGAAGAACTCACGATCGACCATGTTTTGCCCCGATCTCAGAAAGGCACGTCCTGCTGGAGAAACTGCGTTCTGGCCTGCGTGGAATGCAATCATCGCAAAGCCAACCGCACACCGCAACGAGCTGCGATGCCACTAAAACGGAAGCCGGTGCGTCCCATGTGGAATCCGTCTTATGCACGCCACGGTGTTCGGCTGGAAAGCTGGTCCAAGTTCGTCAGCGATGCCTACTGGAACGTCGAACTGGAAGATTAGTCACGGAGCCGACAGGGCCGCTGTCGGCTCATTTTTTTGTCAGCGCATAAACGATGTCGACATATCGCTTTTCCATGACCATCATTGCCACGTCGCTGCTGTTGACATCGATTTTCGTCCCTGTCACGACGGCCCAGACCGCGACGGACAGGAAGCCTGTCGTAACAAATGACAAGCCGTCAAAAAAGAAATCTCCCGCTCCGTTTCAGTGGGTAAATCCGTTGAAACAGAACGTACCCGGCATCAGTCATGCGACATTTCGCAGTCCCGGCATGAACATCGATGTCGGTTACTGCATTTACCTGCCGTCCGAATATTCAACACCGGATGCGGCGAACAAACGATTTCCTGTCGTCTACTATCTTCACGGTGGTCGCCCCGGCAGCGAAACGAAGAGTGTGAAACTTGCGACTCACATTCACGAGCTTATCGAAAGTGGCAGTGTTCCCGGGATGATCTACGTGTTCGTCAACGGTGGTCCTGTCAGTCACTACAACATGTCGGAACGCATCAACGCGATGGGGGAAGACGTTTTTGTGAAGGAGCTGATTCCGCACATTGACAGCACTTACCGAACCATCGGTCGGCGTGAAGGACGCGGCATCGAAGGATTTTCGCAGGGTGGCCGTGGAACAACCCGAATCATGTTCCGATACCCGGAACTGTTCGGCAGTGCAGCCCCGGGCGGCTCCGGTCACGCCACCGAAAAAAGAATATCTGAGGAAGCTGGTCGCGAGTCCGAGACGCTGGTCTTTGCACCAGGCCACAACACCTACGACCGCGCCAGGTTGTACGCAAAGAAGCTGTCACCGCCGCTGCCGATCCTCATTCATGTCGGCAGTAAAGGCTTCAACTACGAAAACAACCTGGCCTACATGCAGTTTCTCGACACGCTCAAGATCCCCTACCAGCGGCTCATCGTGCAAGACGTGCCTCACAGCGCGGTTAAGATCTATGAGAAACGGGGGCTGGAGATCATGGAATTCCACGCGACGAATTTTGGCTTGTCAAAGTAGATTCCCGGCGTGATTCGGTTTTCTGCACTGTTGGCAGATTTGACCAGGCCGGCCCCGGACACCGTCTGGGAACATTACTAGCATCTTCCACCACACGAAGCTGAATTCCGCACTGACGCTGTGTCCAGTCACGCCAGTTTGCTGATTCTCGTAAACCGTTCTGGCTGGTCGGCAGGCCATATTCTGTGGCGGCAACGCATCTGTCACCGTCACGAGTCTGCGTCATA
>JBDONA010000096.1:0-4014 GCA_039831575.1 Fuerstiella sp.
GTGTCTCGATTCCAACAGTTGAGCTTATTGACGGCAGACTTCTGTTCGTCATGCCAGTCGTAGTGAAACGCAGACCCAAACGGAGCCGTGTTGAGATTTTGTCCGGCGTGAAACCGGGTGCCACCACCGTCATTGGGCATGTCGATGTAGTACACCCAGGAGATATCACTGCACGAATGATTGTGAGACATCATGGCGTCGTCTTCTCCGTCGCTCGGTTCGCATAACACGAACCAGCTCTTGAGACACTGCATCTCAAAGAATTCCGGCTTCATTCCCAGTACGCGCAGATATTTGCCAACGTGTTCCGCGAGAGTTCTGAAGAACGGCTGCAGAGATTCCTGTTGATGCAGAAGAATTTTTCCGTGATATTCGCCCGCAAAATGTTTGCCACCGGTTCCGCTCTCCACCTGGAACTGGAATTGTTCAGCCTCAAAGGCGAACGGATATGATGGGTCATCCGTCAGACCTGCCTGGTAAACCAACGTGGGAAAGAGTGCATGCAGAGTGGCGGAATTATCGTCAGTCGGAAACTGCATGGTTCATCACTGGCTTCGAATCGAACAGGAAACGGAGAGAAGCTCGTAAAGGGATCAGGATACGTCTGCCCTTGTGAGCGGCACGGCGCTAGCCGCCGGTTATTGACAGTATCTTCACCCGCGGCTAGCGCCTTGCGGCTCACTGAGCCAGGTATCCGGACAGCCTCTTAATACACAAATACAAATTCATTGCTGTTCAGGATTGCCAGGCACACGTCTGCCAGGGCTCGTGTCTTTGCATCAACTTCGTGTGGCTGCAGATCGTGGACGTAGTCATCGTACACGAACAGTCGTTCGGTAAATGTGAATGGTTCTCCCGTGTTCTCTTCGCTGGCTCGGCGGACGACTTCGGTGGGGTATTCACGAGGTTTGAAAGTCAGCCGGGACTGCACCATCTCCATTTCCCGCCAGTGCTGTATGGCAGCGGTCGTTTCGTCAGCAGCAGGCTTGCGTCCGAAAGCGCGTTGAAAGATGGCTTCGACGGCGGCCGTATCGGCTGCCGTATCGGATACCGTGTTCTTCAATACGTCAGCGGCAAAGGCGAGGGCTCGGTCGTTGGTTTCGTCGCTGTTGAGCAATGTCAGTGCCTGTGGGGAAATCGTTGAACTGTCTCGGATTTCGCACGACTTTTCGGATCCCGGCTGGTTGAATGTTTCCATCATGGGGTCGCGGTGGCCTCTTAGTTTCAGAGCATAAACCGAACGACGATTGCGATCCTCAGGTTTCGGATTCGGCACGTAGCTGGGGGCGAAGGTGCCCATAATCATGCGTGGCTGCAATGCGGCTTCCAGATTCATGTCGGGGCGAATGGGGATCCCGCCGATCGCAGGGTTGAGTTCTCCCGACACGGCCAGCATGGCGTCACGCAGTTCTTCCGCGGTCAACCGACGTGGCAGGAAAGCCGCGTAAAGCTGGCTGCCGGAATCCTTTTCGGCCAGAAATTTTGGGTCCGGGTGCGAACTGGATTGTCGATATGTGTCGGACATCATGATCAATCGGTGCATGTGTTTCACCGACCAACCGCTGCGAATGAATTCGCCGGCCAGCCAGTCCAGCAGTTTTGGGTGAGTGGGTTTCTTCCCCGTCGCACCAAAGTTGTTGGGGTTGCCCGCGAGTCCTCGGCCGAAGTGATGCTGCCAGATACGGTTCACCATCACTCTTGCCGTCAGCGTATTCTGTGGGCTGGCAATCCAGTCCGCCAAAGCTGAGCGGCGTCCTTCGATCGAGTCCGGCACGCTGAACTCAAGTCCTCCCGGCACGGCGCTAAGAACTGACGGAGTGACTGGCTTCGCAGAAGCAAACAGGTCACCGCCCGTCAGAATAGCCGTGTTCTCCAGTCGACCGGTCGCCATTGGTTTCCGAGGTTTCGGAATGCGTGCCGCGACACTGCGCATCACCGGCGTTTTGCCGCTGTACACGGTTAAGGCGATAGGTTTATAGCGATCCAGTTCCCACGGAAACCTCAACTGCCATTTGCGGCCGATGCGGTCCTGACCAAAGTCGTCGGGAGTTTTCAGCAGGTTGCTCGGCGGAAAATGTTCTTTGGGCGCATCGGCCTGTTTAGCTTCCGCGCGAGTCTTATAGGGCAGGCCCTGTTCTTCGAACCACTTTCGGTCGTTGGCCGCTTTCTTCTTTGACAGCACGCCCAGCATCCGGCTGTTCGCCTGCTGCCGCATCTGATGGTAGCGACGATCCTCTTCAATGCCGGATTGGTTTTCACCGGCCAGCCACTTGGTGTTGACTTCGGCAAATTGAGTAGTCGCGAACACGGACTGAAACGAGTAATAGTCTTCTGTCGGAATCGGATCAAACTTGTGATCGTGGCAGCGACAGCACTGTAGCGCGTGAGCCAGAAAAACCTGCCCGACCGAATCGGTGACATCATCAAGAAACAGCTGCCGCGTCACTTTCGCAACACTCATGCCCGTGTGTTCCCATGGCCCCATCCGCAGAAAACCGGCCGCTAACAGCAATTCGGCATCTGTCGCCGTTGTGTTGTCCGGCTTTCCGCCTTCCGCTTTCCGCTGTGCCGCGATTTCATCCCCGGCGATCTGTTCGCGAACGAACTCGTCATACGGTTTGTCGTTGTTGAACGCCCGGATGACGTAGTCGCGATAACGCCACGCGTTGGGACGTTCCCAGTCGTTGGCGAAGCCGGAGCTGTCTGCATACCGCACGACGTCCAGCCAGTGCCGCCCCCATTGCTCGCCATAGTGCGGACTGTCCAGAAGTTGATTTATCAACTCGGCATAGACGACGTCATCGCTGCGGGAATCGGCGATGAAGGCGGCCACATCGGCGGGCTTCGGCGGCAGTCCTGACAGGTCGAAAAATGCTCGCCGGATCAACGTTCGTCGGTCCGCACCAGGCGCCCCGTGCACACCGGCTTCACGCATGCGATCACCCATCAACGCGTCAATCGCGGCACTGCCTGTTGCATCCTTCAGTCTTCCGCCTGCATCTTTCCACAACGGTTGATAGGCCCACAGGTCTTCCGGCTTGTACTTGCGTTTGGTCCATTCGTCACTGAGTCCACCGCTGGTTTTCCAGGTAACGCCTTCCGCATACCGGTCGTAGATTTCGGCGATGCGTTCGTCATTCGGCCAGGGAGCTCCCCCGTCAATCCAGTCGCGTATCCACCATGTTTCTTCTTCGGTCAGCTGTTCTGATTCCTTCGGCGGCATTGCAAAATCCGGCTCGGTGCGCTGCACCATCGAGTACAGAAAGCTTTCCTTTGCGTCACCTGGAACGACGGCATCGCTGCCAAAGGATTCACCGCCGGTCAGCAGTTTTTTGCGCGAAGTCAGATCAAAGCTGCTCTCAATCTCTTCCGGATCTGCTCCGTGACAGGCCAGGCACTTGTCGCGCAATAACGGGCCCACCTTCAGGGCGAAGAGCTTCTCTGCTTCAGTCGCGTCTTTGTCCTGCGCCGACCCTGAATTCGGGGCGGCCAGGGAAGCGACGATGGCAAGAATGAAGAAGGGTTTAGGCATGGTCGTTAAGAGACAGGATTATAGTGGGAAAGCAGCATCGGACGGTCGTTGCCGCTGCGCGATCAAAAATCGAGTGGGCGGAGCGAACCATGAAGCCTGGTTCCGACCGGATCCTCAGTGGACAGCAGGTGTTCGCGTGACAAGCGTATTATGCCGGCAAAAGTCGGGAAAATCCATGCCGTTCGCGGGGAGCAACCAGGTTCGTCCCGCACGTCGCCGAATGAACAACACCGAATTACGTGGCAGCCCTTAAGGCTTTCATCACACAAACTTTGTCTTGCCGGGAATGGCAACTGGTGGAACCGGAACGTCGACCCAGTCGTAGGTTTCCGGCGTCAGGTCTTCCTGAGAATTCATACACTCCTCCCAGGTCAGCTTCTTACCTGTGTAAGCGGCCATGCGACCGGAAATAGCCAGCATGGTGCTCTTGCACATGTAGTCACCGTTGTTGATCGGATTGGCACCGCGAATTCCGGCAAAGA
>JBDONA010000901.1:0-4013 GCA_039831575.1 Fuerstiella sp.
TGGCCTCCTTGCCGGTGATGGATTTGTGATTAAACCTATCTAAGCAAGCGAGGCCTTTTTACCTATGTCATTTTGTCCAAAAGACTTGCAGAGAACTACGTGCCATTCGTCGGTTCGTCCTTAGTCAGTAACCGCCTTCGGGCAACTGACCAGGGTGATCGCGAATTCCGCATCGAACCTCAACCACTAATCTGCGGAAGTCGCCACCAACGACGCACCAGAACTCGTTTCGCATACGTATTTTGGTCAGCATCGACCGACGCAAACAGCACAGACGGGCGGAGTCAAGAATCGTTGTTTGATCGCTCAGCAGATACGACGATTCTGCTCGGTCAGCCGAGCTGGGTCAGATGCAGTCCGATTCGCAAAAAACGTATGGCATTGATCGCTCGGATTTCGTGCGTCATCAAACGTACGGGAATTCAGGAACCGTGGTAGCAAACGGTGGTTTTCCGGGAGTCCTGGAATTCGTATAAGTTTCTGACCGAAGTGTGCTCGTGCGCTCTACCTGGAAGATGTGGCCCGAACAAGTTCGACCCCGATCACAGAATTGAATCTGGTTCTAGATCAACTGTGGAATCGGTTTGCTTTCCGTCAACGCACGCACGACGTCGGCAGGAATGTTGGTGGCGAGACGCAATTGCGGAACATCGATCAGCGCGTGCATGATTGTCGCCAGCATCTGGGAACTAGTTACTGGTTCCGTTGCCGGAATACTAGCGGTACGATTGGACTGGCCGATCACAGTGCCCAGTGGCAGACCTCCGCCGGCAAACGCCAGCGTGCAAAGGTTGCCCCAGTGATCACGCCCACCTTTCTTATTGATTCGCGGAGTGCGCCCGAATTCGCCCGTGATGACGAGCAGTACGTCGTCGAGCATCCCGCGCTGCTCGATGTCTTCAATGAACGCACTGGCCGCTCTGTCCATCGCAGTACCGAGGATGGGCATACCGTCGTCAACGCCAAATGCGTTGCCATGCATGTCCCAGCCGGCACTTGTCACCGTCACAAACCCGCAGCCCGCTTCCACCAGCCGGCGAGCCATCAGCATCTGCCTCCCCAGGCAAACCGGAGACTGTTTCAGCAGATTCTTGTTCTTCTTCCTGTATAGTGCCGCCGGGATGTCGATGTGGCTGGTGTCATAACGATCCAGGATGGACTGGGGCTCTTTGCTCAGATCAAAGGCCTCACTAATTCCTCCAACAACGACCTCAAACGCCTGTTGCTGAAATGTATCCGCACTTGCAATGGCGCCGGTTCGCTCAACTCGTTTCCTAAGCGAATCGAGTCCCGCAAGCAACGTGCGGCGGTCGTCAAACCGATTTTCCGCAAGATTGAGTCTCATGTTATCAACGATTTCACCACCGGCACTTGGGTCAAATGGCTTGTAGGCACTCCCCAACGTGCCTGTCGACGTGATGCGCGAAACCTGGGCACCAAGGTTGCCGTATTTTTCGTCGACGGCACCTGGCGGAAGGACCGCATTCAGTGGGATTCCCGTGGCCGGGTGCGTCAGACCGGCGATTCGTGAGTAAAGCGAACCCATGTTCGCCTGTGTCGAGTTGCCACCTGCGGCCACGTGGGCAGACGCTTGTCCGTGACTGCCGATGCCATGTCGATAAGAACGCACGATAGCCATGCGATCAGCCAGCCTCGCCAGGCCAGTCAGGTGGCTCCCGAATGTTACCCCGGGAATTGCGGTCTTCGTTTCGCCAAACATTGCGCGGTATTCGCGCGGTGCGGTCATCTTTGGATCGAATGTCTCAATGTGGGTGGGACCACCCTGCAGATTCAAAACCACTACTGCTTTGTCTTTTACTATCGACTTTCCACGCGAACCGGCATGTGCCCGCAGTGCAAATAGACTGGCAAGCGAGAGGCCGAAAAGTCCCTGGGAGCCGACTGTCAGGAAATCCCGACGTCGCGTTCCTTCACAGTCGTGAGCGGATGTGTTCGAGGAGATCGTGAGCATGAAACTGCACCCAATGTAACCTGCATTGCATCTGAGAAGCTCCAGAGTAGCCGGTTAGGCTCATCAGCACCAACTGACATTAACGACTTCTGCAGTCGTCCCTCGAATTAAACAAACCGTATTCTATTAAACCGTACTTTTTCGGTTTCAACGAGTCTTCAAGACGTCGTGCTATTGATTGAATTCAGATGACGATGCGGCTAAGAAATTGCTGAGCGCCGATAAGTTGCGGCTGAAGTGCTCGCTGGAAAGATACTTCGCGCCAAGCGGCATCTTTGCCTGGCCAACCAGACGCTCGCCGCCATAGGTGCTGACCCAGCGGCCTTGCCCGTCAAGAGCCGAAATAATTTGTCGTATCTCGTCGTGGTCGACGAAGCGCTTCTTTGCGGCTGCGCCTTTCTCTAACAACTCATATTGCTTGTTGAGTTCGCCGAGTCGAGAGTCCCATTTCCAGCCGTAATGCGCCGGCAGATTCGAGTCGTCGTGTGTCAGCGCGTAGACTTTGCCACGGCGAAACATGTAAAGAGGTTTGTTCGTCTCAAGTTCGTAGTAGCGGGCCAACCGTCCATCAGGAAGCAGCGACCGTTTCAAGTACACCACAGCACGGGGGATCGGTTCGAGGTACGTGCGATCGCCGGTCGCCACCGAGATCTTCATCAGCGTTTCAATGACTTCCTGGGACTCGTCACCACCAATCCCTGGCGGTTCGAATTTCCTGGCCCAAATCGGCTTCATGTCGTAGTTGTACTGCTGGGCCCAGGCTGGCTGAGGCTCCGGCATTTGGGCGAGAACCAGGAAGTCTCCCAGCTTGCGCAGGACGTGGAGGAATCGCTCGTCTTTGTAAACGCGATGGGCGTCGATCAACGTGTCCGCGACGTAGCCACAGACGTTGTCGTTTAGCGTGTACATGTCCCAATAGTTCTTGATACGGCCTTCAGTTCGCCAGTCGTACGTGGGATAGCTTGCCTTCAAGATCGGCTGCTTCTCGACAGGACCTGTCCAGATCTGCGGGAAGGCGCCGTTGCGAAATTGCGCATTCAGCAGGGCATCAAGGGCAATCCTGGCGGACTGATGGATTACCGCGTGACGGGACTCGTGTGCCTTGTCGACATGAATCATCAGCCTGATTGCCGACTGAGACTGGCCATCATCCAGCGAGGAGTTGTTCTTGCCGCGTCCTTTTCCGTTTCGGTAGGCGGCAGTGCGAGTGCTGCTGGGATCAAAGTCAACGGAGTTCGTCCAGCCGCCGGAGTTCAGTTGCCCATAGGCGACAGCCAGGGCCGCATCGGTCGCGGCGTTGAGATAGAACCGATCGCCCGTCACCTCGTAGGCCTTGAGAAACGCCAGGCCGACGGTCGGCGTGCCCGGCGGTTGGATCCAAATCTGATCTTTCGTCGCCAAACCCTCGCCCCAACGTTGCTTCAGGTCCAAGGTATAGAAGTAGACGTAGCCGCCGTGCGCAGCGACCTGTTCGCGATAGAACATCGCGGCTTTCTTCATCGCCGCCACCGCTTCTTCGCGTACGCCAGCGTCACCCGCCAGCGTTGGGTGGAACCTGATTGACAAAGTCAATGCCACGATGGCGACTAGGCATGGCCTCATGGTGCAGACTCACCTTCGACGGAGGAGCGGCTTCCTTTTCCATGAACGACGGCATGTGATCACCAACGCACACTATAACGGACGAAAGACGACGCCGTCTCCCGCATTGCAAAAAACCTTCGATTCATCGCTCAGCCATTCGGCCAATTCTGCCCGGTCAGACGCGCTGGGTCAGATGCAGTCCGATTCGCAGAAAGCGTACGGACTTGATGACACGGATTTCGTGCTTCAAGAAACAGAATGGAAATTCTGGAATACGGTCGTTTGCCAAACGTACTGAATAAGACAGCGACGCCGGTCGAAGATGTGCGTCTGCGCTGAAGCAATCCGAGACCCGGACCGCCGCCTGTAAATCTTAGGTTACGGCAAGTCCTGGGCCACTACTTCTTGTCGTCGTCCGCTTGCTGCTTGATCTGCATTTCTTCTTGCTTCCGGTAAT
>JBDONA010000573.1:0-18049 GCA_039831575.1 Fuerstiella sp.
AGGCAAAACCGTGGTGACACTTACGGCCGTAGCATGATACGAACGAAACAATGCAGATTGCCTCGCCTCACCAAATAACGGGACAGTCTGTCCAGGGGCCTTCCGCACTCCATCAGGTACAGTCATGTAATGATGTGACACCAGGAGGGTGGCCGGTGGTTGGCCCGAGGAACGAGCGAAACGCCGGGGCTTCCTTCGCATGCTCAGTCCAGCCTCCGGCCACCCAGACTACTTTCCGTGAGTACCCCCAAAGCATCAAGTGGATTGATTGGAATTCGATGGCCGAACTTGTATTCTTCTGATTGAATCTGCGGTCGTTTCCGTACGACTTCACGGACCGGTTTTCCATCCTCCACGAACACAAAGGATCGTCTTAAATGTCTACTGCAACTGACACAGCTAAGGGACTGTTGCCGGAAGTGTCCGAGTTTCTGTCGACAGACCTGCAGAAGGCATTTGTCAACGGCGAATGGGTTGAAGCTTCGGGCGGCCAGACGTTTGACGTTGTTGATCCAGGGACCGGAGAAAAAATTGCCACCGTCGCCAGTCTTCAGAAAAACGACGTGGAACGTGCAGTGGATGCGTCAGCGACTGCGTTTGAAGGCAGCGGTTGGGCCAAAATGCCAGTGAACGAACGATCTGCCATTCTGCATCGAATCGCTGACGCGGTGGAAGCACGGAAAGCGATTTTCTCTCAGATCGAATCCATCGATTGCGGCAAGATTTACTCGCAGGCGGAAGGCGACGTTAAGAACTTTATCGATACGTTTCGGTACTTCGCTGATCTGGCACAAACGGTCAACTATCGCAACGTCATTGCCGTGCGAAATCATGAAGCCTGGGTCGCTCGACATCCGTGGGGGCCGTGTGGTTTCATCATTCCCTGGAACTTTCCGTTTCTGCTGGCGGGCTGGGGATTGGGCCCCGCGCTTGCTGCAGGCAATACCTGCGTGCTGAAGCCAGCTGAGGACACGCCTCTGTCTGCCCTGTATTTGTGTCGGATGATTCAGGAACTTGATCTGCTTCCGGCGGGCGTCCTGAATGTCGTTACCGGAGTGGGCGAAACCGCCGGGGCGGCTGTCTCGGGGAATCCGAAGTTTCGCCGTATGAGCTTCACCGGTTCACCGGAAGTCGGTCGACTTGTCGCCGAAGCGTGCGGGCGTAATCTGGTTCCGGTTAAGTGTGAGTTGGGCGGCAAAGGCGCGGCGGTTGTGTTTGAAGATGTTGATATTCAGGAAACAGCAGGAAAACTTGTCGGGGCCATCACGTTTCACTCGGGGCAGGTATGTTGCGACGCGACTCGTTGGCTGATTCATCGCGATATTTACGACGAGTTTGTCAGCGAATGTGTGACCCGAATGCAGTCCGTCAACATCGGCTACCAGATGGACGCGTCTGCGGAAATGGGCCCTGTGGTCAGCCCCGTGCAGCGTGACCGCGTGTTGGGCTACCTGGAAAAGGGAGTCGCTGATGGAGCTGAGCTTCTTCTGGAAGGTGGAGCCGCAAACGTGTCCGGCCGCAACGGATACTTTGTGAAACCGGCTTTGATGGCCGGTTCTTTGGACAACGTGGCTGCTCGGGAAGAGATCTTTGGCCCGGTTGCGTTTCTGGCCCCGTTCGGCACAGAAGAAGAAGGCATCCGCCTGGCCAATGATACGGAGTACGGTCTGGGCAACAGTGTGTGGTCTCAGGATCTTGCCCGATGTGCCCGCGTTGCGGAAGCGTTTGAATGCGGCAACGGCTGGATTAACGCACACAACGTGATCGTCCACGGAGTGCCGTATGCTGGCGTGGGCAAGAGCGGAATGGGCGGGGGCGTGGTTTCGCCGGAAACCCTGAACGACTATCTGCGACCCATTTCCGTCGTGCGACCGCTGTAGTCAAACGGCCCCGTTGGGAGGACTTTCCGATTCTGCATGAGCGCTGTGGTTGCATACCCAGAGGGTCGGGAGTTTTTTTCGGACTCATGACACCGGGATCAGCTGTAGCTCTGCCCGAAAAAGACTCCCGACCTCTTTCTGCGCTCTTTCTGCGCGCGGCCAACTTCATCACTGCTGCTGTACCATTGCGGTCACGTCGCTCCGTCACTTTTGCCACGTCCGCGGTTACGGTTTCGCGACCTTCTGCGACGGCGTCGAGGGGTGGGTTTGTCGGAGTTGGCTTTGTCGTCGGCAGAGCCGGTTGGGGTGTCAGAGGCGGAGTCTGTGGCCGACTGCATGGGTTGGTCGCCGGCTTCACCTGAAGTGGCACCCGGTGTCGACGTGGCCTGATCGCCGTCGGTGCTTGTTTGTGGAGTTGACGGTGTTGCCGTTTCGCCTTTGTTCTCGGGATTCCCCCCGGTTTTGCGGCGTCGGCGGCGCGGTTTTCGACGCGGTTGTCGGCGTGACGGTTCATCTGTTGTGGCCGCGTCACCATTGCCCGGTGCCGCAGTTGCTGATGTGACGCCTGCGTCAGCAGCATTGGTCGGCGAATTTCGGGTTTCCGCGTGAGCGGCATTCTCTTCACCCGGTTTCTGACCCACAGGTAATTGTGCGGACTGCGAATCCGATCGCTGCGGCGATTGTGAACGTTTTGCTTCCGCTTGACCAGGCCGCCGTCGGGAGTCTGCGTCATCTGTTTCCGGCGGGGCCTCGGCACGCAGGTATCCTTTTCCGCGAAACGGGGGACGTTCCACTGGTCGGGATTCGGCCGAGACTTCGTCTGCGCCGGCAGCAGTCGGCATTTCCGGTAGATCCTCCACCAATTCCGATGGCAACGGTGTGGCATCCTGTTCGTTGTTATAGGTCGCAAACGCGGAAGCATCGAACGGTGGCACGGGGCCGGGATCAACCAGCCGCATGAGTACTCGAGGGTCGATACATGTACATGCCCGTGACGTCACCGCACCACGCGTTCTGACTGTTCGCCCGCACTTTGGACATTCCCAGAGTCGCCGGATTCGAAGTTCATATTGAAGAGCTGGACCTTTGATAACAACTTCTCCTGATTTCGGCGTTTCACACGGCGTCCGCGGCGGAATCGTCTCGAACGTGTGCGAGACCACTGCGCTATGACTTTTAAAGAAATTGATTCCTGCGATCGAGAGTCGGCAGACTTATTCGAAATATGCGTCTGACCTGACAGTGGCTGCTTTTGACGGCGGTGTGAACAGTGCTTGTGCTGCATATCACAGTGCCGCATTCGATTAGATTCTGAATTCTGACACCATGTTGATCACAATTCAAACTTCATGGCCAATGTCTTATATTACCAAGGCCATTTCCGGCACCGAAAGAAAACAGGATGACGGCCCCTAAAGTTTGTGTACTTCGTGCCCCCGGAACCAATTGCGACGTTGAAACGGCTCACGCCTTTGACCTGGCCGGCGGCTCCGCTGACCGAGTTCATCTGTTTCGCCTGCTGGAAGATCCTTCTCTGCTGCGGCAATACCAGATTCTGTGCGTACCGGGAGGGTTCAGTTACGGTGATGATATCGGCGCCGGGGTGATTTTTTCCCGTCAGATTCGTGCGCAGCTGAACGATGTGATGCGTGAGTTTCTGTCCGCGGATAAGCTGGTTTTGGGTATTTGCAACGGATTTCAGGTCATTCTGAAGGCCGGGCTGCTGATGAGACGTGGTATCGACAGTGCCGATGAGACTGCACTCGAAGATCAAGTGACGCTGACATGGAACAACAGCGGTCGATACACGGACCGGTGGGTGCGGTTGAAGGCGACGTCGTCAAACAGCGTTTTTCTGAAGGATATGGACGAGTTTGAGGTGCCGATTGCTCACGCCGAAGGACGGATTGCTGTGGCGGACGATTCTGTCCTGGACGACCTTCGAGCCGCGGGGCAGATTTCTCTCTGTTACTGGAATGACCAGGCGACTCAAATGGCGGCTCAGACAGGCGACCCGACGGCCATTGAATTGCTGGCGGAACCGGACAATCCCAACGGATCGCTGGCGAACATTGCGGGGCTTTCCGATACCACCGGCCGCGTGCTGGGCCTGATGCCTCATCCCGAACGATTTCTGTTTGCCACCCAACACCCGCAGTGGACGCGCAACGGTATGCGAGGTGACGGCCAGGGACTGCAATTGTTCCGGAATGCCGTCAGCTATTTCGGCTAGTGTAGTGTCGCTCGGACGTGTTGGGAGCCAGCCCGCAATTTCGCAGCTGAACGACGGCGGAAGTCGCCACACTTCGGTGGAGCACGCTCAAAGGACTGACGCGACAACGATTATCATTCAGATTCCAGGATCATGATAGACGTGTCGTCGTGTCGCCCGGCGCCTTGCGTGAAGTCGAAAGATTCGGAAAACAACAATTCCATGCATTCGGTCACAGTCTTTTCTTTGGCCGCTCGCATAGTCCGTTCCATGCCGTCCATTCCGAACTCAACATGGTCATCACGGGATCCGGACGGAAACGCTTCGATAAGCCCGTCGGTGTACAACAGCAGTCGAGACCGAGGTGGAATGTAGGTCTTGTTGTTGATGTAGTCACCGTCTTCAAAGATTCCGATCGGCAGGCCGGAAGCCTCTTCCGCTTCTGCGACTTCTGTAATTTCGTCGGTGTCCAGATTGTGCAATACGGGCATCTGATGTCCGGCGCACGCCCATGAAAGTTCGCGAGTGTTTGTGTCAAAGACTCCATACAACATGGTAATAAAACCGCCTTCGCCACTGACGACACTCTGTTTACATAATTCATGGTTGATGTGTTTGACCAGTTTGGCAGTGTCCATGTAGTCATCAAAACGAATCATGCGGATGAGTGTGTGCATCGTGAAAATGGACATGCACGCCTTCATACCGTGACCGGAAGCATCACCAACCAGCATCACGATTCGGTTGTCGGACAGCGTGAAAGCCTCATAGTAGTCGCCTCCGGCCATGGTCACTGGCTGGCTGCCGAGGACACGAATCTGGGAAGACTCGTAGCGGGCCGTGATTTTGAACCCATCAGGAGTCTCGATGTCATTGGGGATGATCGATTCCTGAAGTTCCCGGACAGATTCCACTTCCTTGCGCAACTGGGCAGAGATCTGACGTTCACGTTCGGTGTCGACCTGTCGGACGGCTGCTTCCAGAATCGCCTGGACCAGAAACATGAAGTCGCCGTTGTCATCCCGGATCAAATAACTCCGCAGACCGGCGGTCATGAATCGGGCGATCCGATATACGTCACTTTGCGGGCATGCTGCAACCACGGGGCATGTTGGGCGCATTTCCGTGATCAATTGAAATGTCTCGAATCCGGTGTCGTAGTCCGGATGCGAAGCCGCCATCAGGATCACGTCGAATGTTTGCGGTGAATTGACAAACGTCAGAAACTGATCCCGGTCGCTCGTCGCAAAGACGGCGTTGTCATCGAGACTCAGATACATTTTCAAAAGTTCAATCTGTGCGGGGTCGTCCCAGCATACCAATATTCGCATTTTGTCCCTTCCTACGAGAATCAACACTCAGCGATAACGATAACAAACCAACAGCAAAAACACACGTCCGTCGTTACTCATCAATTCTTGCCGGGGCGACGTCACGACAGCGTTGGGCGGAGAATCAGAACGCCGCACGCCGCAATATCAACCAGGCTGCGGCAGTCGTGCTAAACGCGGGCACGGTATCCTGATGTTGGCAGCGGCCCTATTAATCCGAAAATTTCCGCGTTTCTCCGCTGTTGCGTGGAGCCGCAGGCAGAATCAATTGCCGACGCGCTCGAGATTTTCGGCTGCGACCGGCTCGATGGACTGCCAGTCCCGCGCCTCCGAGCAGCAGGCTGCCCCACAGAAATCCGTATCGCGGCGACAGACTGCCGCCAAAGTTGTTCTGGTACAGCAGTGACATTGATGCGGCATCCGCAAAGACGACATCGGGCGACGGCAAAGCACTGGGCAGAGCGTCATGCTCATCGACGGTTTCAAGCGGATTGATGGCCTGACGCAATCGGTCGAACGAGGTCGGTATTCTCCGGGCGTTGGGACTACGACGTCGGCGTCGTTCTCTGGAATAGGGTGAGCCTTCGGTGCGCAGCTCTTCGAACGATTCTGTCATGCTGATCACGCTGCCGGAACGTCGTCCCGCATGATTGATGGCCGCCAACATCAGCCCGACACGCGTCGCGTCCCCGAAAAACGTGTGAGATGCGTCGCTGTTTTCGAGAGCGGTGTCAGTCTGAGCTGTTGTGTCGCTTAAGAACAGAAAACACCGCCACGGTGAATTGGATTCTGAGCCCGGAGTTATTACGGCGTGGAAGCTCACAGCAGGATCGATGTCTGGTACCGGAGCAGGATCCGACAGCCACTGATCGACGTTATGAAGATTGAAGTTCTGACGTGTCGGTGCTGCTGCGGTGATTGACGAATTGATGGTTGCGCTGGGGGCGACCGTCTGAGGTAAGTCCACAGAATCAGGCTGCGTTTCGGAATCAGACGTCGTCGCGGAATCCACAGCCTCCAGGTTTTTATTCGCTGCGGAATCGGAATCATCGATGGCCTGTGTTCGAGCGTCCGACGGGCCGATCGTTACGTCAGTCGGCTCAACAGCGTCCGTGATGCGTGCAACGGATATTGTCGTGCGGTCATCCACACCTGTGTCTGCCACGGTCGGAGCAGGTTCGTTGATGTCGGGGGCAGTGGTGTCGGCACCGACGTCTGCCGCTGGTGCTCTCTGGGGGTCGACGACCTCTACTCGGGGTTCTTGTATTTTTGGCTCCGCTTTGGTGTCTACTGCAGGGCGAATGCTGACCTGATCCCGTTCGTCGCCTGTCGAATCAGAAACTGTGTCTCCGGCTGTCTTCAATGCTCCGTCCGGCGGCTCAGGATCACGTTCGCTGATTTTGATGACAGGAACGATTACTTCTTCCGTTCTCACACCGGCCACTGCCTCTGCACGTTCGCGGGATGCAGTTTCAGGTGATTCGGAACCGACGTCTGATCGTTCGACCTGCAATGCCGGACGGACGGTTTGCGTGCGTCTTGTCGTATTGTCCTCATTGACTGTGATCTGCGTCGCCGAACGATCTACCGGTTCTTCCGTCGAGGTTTCGGATGTGGTCGTCGAGGTTGGTTTTTCTGATGCAGCTGCTGCTGGTTCTCTGATGTTCTGAGATCGTGTTTCTGTCACTGCGACAGATGTCGTCCCGGTTGACGTGTTCGTCGTTTCAGCGGCGATGTCGTCGGCGATGTCGTCGGCGTTCGCGGCTTCCGTAATGACCTGATTTGATGTTTCCTGCGGTGGCAGGACCAGTACGGGATCTTCAGCGCGATGGGCGTGATCCTCCGTCGGTTGCCCGCTTGTGATTGTTGGCCGTCTGACGTCATCGTTGGCAACGACATCTGTATCTGTTGCCTTAACCGTGTTGTCCCCATTCGCTGACGGTGCACTGACAGGAGATGTTGTGACCACCGTTAACTCGGAGTCCGCAACCGCCACGGTGGACGTCGCCTGGTCGGTCGATCGCTCATTATCGCTGTTGTTCTGATCGATTGAGGTTGTCGGGGACGCATTCGATGCGTCATCTGTTGCGGCCGTACTGACCTTGGAATCGACGATCGGATTTCGCGTGCCGCGACCTTCAGCTGATTGTGAAGCGGGTTCTACACTATCAGCAGACAATCTGGAAAGTACCGTGTCGTCCTGAATGGTTGATGTGCGTCGAGAAGTCTGTGACGTCACATCTGAACGACTGGTCGACAACTCACTCGACTCAGAATTGTCATTCGTCGTTCCTGCGACGTCCTGGTCGGAGTCGGGTTCAACCCCGCGAAGCGGAACGATCGCCACCGGCGAAAGAACCAGGCGAGATTCCATGTGTTCGCTCAGGACAGCCAGCCGTCGTCGTTGGTTCATGGTGACACTCTCAGGGGCAAACCCGTCGATAGGAACAGAGGAACTGTCACGTGTCTGATTGTTGCCGAGAACCGGTCGAGAAGAGGTTCAGGCAGACTGATTGAAACCTGCTTTCATGCGAAAGGGAATGTCCATTTCCACGTTTTGTAGCGCCTGTTCAAAAACAACACACCGTTGTTGATTTATGTCGCAGTGAGTGTACGAAATCGATGCGCGTTTGAGGCCGGGGTGTCCCGTCAGATTTGGAGAAGGCGGGCGGCAGGACCCTGGAGCGTGGACAATGCCGAGATGTCACTTTTCGTCCGTCAATCGACCGTAAGAATGGCGAGCGGAGAATGGCGGTCCTTGCGGAGAGGTTGCTCCGTGATTGAGTTCGTGGCGTTGGCGTGAAACCGGCAGCGGCACGTTGATCCCAAAGCCACAGTTGATGGCCGTGGTCGGAACTTCGATCGGCGGCCACGTGCCCGGTAGCTGTTCCGCTCTGAGTGGCGAAGCCCGTTGGCTGAAATATGAAAAGTCGTGCCGGATGGTTCACGGCGATGGCACATTGGCACGTGTTAGTAGCGACGGTGGTCGCTGGCCCTGCTGTGTTCAGGATCGCACAGAAAAACGACCTGGAGAGTGATGTCTAACCCAATCGTTCTGAGCAATCACGGTACCGCCCACCGTCGCGAGTTCCGGCCAGAGTTTATGTCTTGGCACGTGGTGTCGTGCGATTCGTTTGTTCAATACCGCGTGATGGAAGAACCAGGAATACCCGTTTAACATATAGCCTGATTCTCCTGGACACCGGCCTGCACACACTGGACTTATTCGTTTTCCTGTCCTCAACTGCTGGTTTGTTCATGTTTTCATCTCCCCAATTGTTCATCGCCGTGCCGCAGCTGGATACGATTCGCACCGGCACTCTGGGCGTCGCACGCATTTTCGTGAGTTGTGCAAGGTGTTGATTCTAATCGCGTGCTGGCTGATTATTCCTGCAAACGCACGTCAGCCGTCAATGGTGCAAACAGATCCGGGTGTTTGGGGCATTTTTGTGCAACTGCTCTGTTTTGCTGCTGAAAAGCTGCAATCAAACAGTTTTTGGTTCTTATGTATCGATGTTCAGTCTTCTGACCCCGCGGAAAGTTCTGTCACTTCAGCAGATTCTTTAAGAATCGTTTCAATTAGTAGAAGCGCGCGGTCCACATCTCGTATTGATGTCTGAATCGGCCATTCTGTAAAGTCCAGCCAGTTCGGGCGATACGTCAGGAAGACTCGCCCATTTTACAGCGGATGCGGTCGGTTATTTCTTAACGACCGTTCTGCGTGACCGCATAGTTTTGGTTTTCACTTAAACAGGCATGGACGCCATGAAGAGCAGGTTTCCCGCGAATCTGTCGACACTTATCCGCTGTGGTTTCACCGGTGCCGTTTTAACTCTCGTTGTTACTCAGATCGTCACGGCATGGCTGACGATCTGCGGGGCGTCGACGCAATCTCTGGTTTCCGTGCTTCTGGCAACAGCGGCAGCGATTGTTGCCAGTCAAAAAACGGTTTTGCGACTTCTCAGACTGCCGTTGAATCAATCGGCGTCCGCCGGTTTCGCGGCAATCCTGATTGGCATGTCGTGGTGTCTGACAGCGACCATTGATCGATTGCTGTACTTTGGTGTTCAGTTTGCCGGACCTTCATGGGTATTCGTCGTTCCTGCAGTCTTTGTCGCAGCGTTTGTAGTTGTTCTGATCACATGGGCGACAGACGCTAAGGCCGATCTGCCACATGGCACCACTCGGGCGATGCTTGTCGGTGCTGCGGGCGGACTTCTGGTTCCCGTTTTTCACGGAATCATCGTAGCCCCTCTTGCGCTGAGTGTCACATTTGTGGTCGTGGCTGCGGCCGTGCTTAGTTTCACCTCCCGCCGCAGTAGGGTGCTTGAACAATCGGATGTCGCGCCAGGTTTCGGACACAACGCTCTGTCCACAGTTTACGCGACGTTCGCCCTTGGGGTTTCCTTGCACGCGGTGGTTCGTCTGCTGAGCGGGTTAATGCCGATCAGTGTCGGACTTCTATGCGTGGCGGCTGCCGTGTGTTTCGCTGGCGGCGCGGCACTCTTGTCGCCCTGGAACACACACCGATTGGCGCGTCCGCGGTGGTTGATCGCGTCCCTGATCTTACTGGCGAGTCTGCCGTTTCTTTCCCATCAACTGGTAAATATAAACCTGTCAGCAAACGCAACGGTCTCATCCGTCATTTTACTAACGCTCATCCGTGCGTTACATGTCGCGGTGTTCTGGAACGTCTGTTTTTGTGTCTGGCGTGGTTGCACTGGCGCTGCAGCGTCTCACACTTCCGCTGGGTTCGCCCCGGCCATTCCCTTCGTGCTGGCGGGAATCGTCACTGCCATGGCAATGTCAGGCAATGGCCTGCCCGTCCGTTTGGAATTCGGAATCGCGATTTTGTTTTCTGTGGCTCCTCTGCTGATGAGACGCATTGTGAGGAGCGAAGGACAGCCCAGCCCGGCTGTACCATCGCGCGGCGTCTGCTTCAGTACTGTCGTGATCGCCATCCTGATGATTGTGGTTTCCAGAGACTCCGCCGCCAATTCACAGTTGCTCTTCAGTTCTCGGGCTGCTCAGGCATATCGGCTTGGTCAGGATCCTGACGTGATTGCGCAATCGGATTGCGACCGCCTGCTTGAGACACACGAGTCAGATTCCGGCACCATCACTGTGTGGAGAAAACGCGGTGACCTGATTGAGTTGCGGCGCAACGGGCTGCCGTTGGGCACAGTCAGCTCGAACACGATGATCACGCCCCAGCTTGCGGCTGATTCGCTGACAGCCATCCTGCCTTTGGTGATGCATCAGAATGCGCAGTCGGTGCTGGTGCTGGGTGACGACACGGGTGTGGCTACGGGTGTTTGCTGCGGATTTCCGATTCATACGATCGAAGCCGTCCGCACGGATCAGCTGCTGACCGAGATCGCCGAAAGATTTACGTGGAATTCCATGGCCACAGCGCCGTCCGACGATGATCGAGTGACGTTACGGCACGACAGCATTGCGGCGACTGTACGTCAGAAACGAGAGTCGCGATTTGATGTCGTAATTGCCGTGACGCCGCAGCCGGGAGCACATGCCGCGCCTTTGTTACTGAGTTCCGAGTTTTATGCGGCCGTACGAACTCAGCTGAACGATGACGGTGTTTTCTGCCAGAGAATCGGACAGCACGATCTCGGCCCACAGGTACTGGTTCGAATGATGTCTTCCGCATCAGCTGTCTTCGGCAGAGTGGTGATGTTACAGATGGCTCCTGGAGAAGTCGCGATGGTCGCCGGCGTTCAGCCGCAATCATTGCTGGATGCCGGTGTGTTGAACCGATTGCAGCGGGCTCATGTCGGTCGTGAGTTGGCTCACAGTGGCTGGGATTGGTCGCAGGTGGCTGCGTTACCCATCGTTGACTGCAACAACCCGGTGGGCATTTTTGATCACACGGATCGTCTGCCCGCAGCATCCGCGGCAAATGGGTGTTTCACGTTTGGCCTGCCCTTAGAGTCCATTCGCTGGGGAAACAAACTGGCAGAGCTGGCATCAGCGTTCGCACCACACCAGCAACGGCTGGCGGAAGCCACGCCCAGGTCAACAGCACACGACGAGTACGGTCGTCGGTTCAGTTCGGCTGTGCAACAGCATGAGATTCTTTCCAACTTTCCCGATCAGCCGTGGGTCTATCGGAAATCTCTGAGGATGGAAATGCAGCGCAACCCCCGCCCTGCCACAGAAACCGTTCGCAACGGGAAAATCGAAAGAAATACGCATCCGCTGGATCAGCATCGCAAGGATTATTTCATTGCACTGGGAGCAGCCTTGAGACAGGCCGCCACCGGACAAATCGACCCTTTGATCCTGCGAGAACTTTCCCGGTTTACGATCCGATACGAACCGCTTCTGAGCGATTTTGCGCATCACGAAATTGTTAATATTCACGAAGCGACCGGACATCAAAGTCCGGCTCTGGAATTGCGGCACCGACTCCACACCGTTTACTTCACGTCCCCGTCAGACTTTTCCATCAGAGTTGTCACGGAAGCGATGCGGCAGGTTCTGGACGATCCGGAATTGCTGCCGAACGACGAAACGCGGTTCGATCACATGAATTCCATGCTTCAGGAATCTGTCCGCCGCTGGGAAGGGCGCCGCGGTTACGACCCTCCGTCCGCGCAACGCGCGCAACAAGATGTTGACGAATCGATCCGGATGGCGAATCGGGCATTGGATTCACTGGAAGGTTGGGCGGAGGGCGTTGGTGTTTCACCAGAGGAAATGCGGGCTCGCCGACGTTTCGTCAACGACGCCCTGATTCTGCCGTTACGAAAATATCGTACACAGGTCCTGGCTCACCGCATCAAAAATAAACGACCGCACAGTTTGGACGGTGACGACACTGACAACCTGCCGTTGCTGATGGATCCCGCGGAGCTGATGACAAATTAGAGCAGTTTCCTTATTCTCGTGAACCTTTCGGGCTCGTGGGTAGTCCGCTTTCGCAGGTACGAACACTTTTTTCGCGGCCACGAGTCGGCATACTTCGCAGTCGTCTGTTGGAACCTCTGTCAGCGGCCAAAGAACGGCGAGACTCCTGTTGCTGGAATACAGGAAAAAGCCGACTTCGATGTGGGGTGTGTCTTTGCCGAAACGCGGCAAGCCGGATCTTCGTCACGTCGGCGGGGCGAAGTGGCTCTGTCCAAGTGACCCGAAGGCACCTAACATTATGTTGGCTACGGACCTTCTGACGGTTTCTCCGCCGCAACAAATTGCTCCTTAATCACACAGCCCATGTTGACTCCCCTCTCACGATTTCCAGCGAATGCTCAGCGCGACTTCGCCGTCGTGACGTGTGAGAAACTGCGCGGTGCAGGTTTCGAGGCACTGTGGGCCGGTGGTTGTGTGCGTGATATGGTGCTGGGCGCTGCGCCGAAGGACTATGACGTGGCAACCAGTGCCACGCCGCAGCAGGTGATCGACCTGTTCGGACAGCGGCGGACTGTTCCCGTGGGTGTGAGTTTTGGCGTTGTGATGGTCCTGGGATCTCGGCGGGATTGTGGCCAGATTGAAGTTGCCACGTTTCGTGCGGATGGTGAGTATCGAGACGGACGCCGTCCGACATCGGTGACGTTTTGCTCCGCAGAAGAAGATGCCCGGCGACGGGATTTTACAATTAACGGTATGTTCTACGATCCGGTTGCCGAGCAGGTCATTGATTACGTCGGAGGTCGTGCTGATCTGCAGGCACGCATCGTCCGGGCAATCGGCGATCCAACGGCTCGATTTACCGAAGACAAACTGCGCATGCTGCGAGCGGTACGGTTTGCGGCGACGTACGAGTTTTCGATTGAGGACGCCACTCATGACGCCATTCGCCAGTTGCGGCAGTACCTTGTGCAGGTCAGTCCGGAGCGGATTGCTCAGGAACTGCGTCGCATGCTGGCCCATCGGACTCGGGCCGTATCCGTGAACAATCTGGCCATCGTCGGATTGCTGGAAGTCATTCTGCCGCGGATCTTCGGACCTGAGGCGGACGGAGATTCGTGCGTGACGATCGCTTCTGTCGATCGCATTTGCAATAAATTGCGTCACCTGAATGAGGAGACATTTGAACCTGCGTTGGCACTGCTGTTGGAGTCACAGTTTGTCCCGAAGGCCGCAAGTCTCAAGAGCCGCACTGCGGCAGTCCGTCAGGAATGTCGCGGATTGAGGTTGTCCAATGAAGAAACCGATTGCGTCTGCTGGTTGCTGGCGTCTGCGGCTGAGTGCTTCAATGTCAGCGATTTGCCGCTGCACCGAGTGAAGCCGTTGTTGGCCGATCGTCGCAGCCCGCTGCTGCTGGATCTGCTGAATGCGGTTGCTGTTGGTGAAGACAGAGAACCGGTTGACGCAGCCTTTCTGCGGGAATACCTGATTCGAGTGCCGGGCGAAATTCTGAATCCTCGACCGTTTGTGGACGGCGCGGATTTGAAGTCGTTGGGGCTTAAGGCCGGACCCGTGTTCAAAGAACTTCTGACGACGCTTCGCAACGAACAACTCGACGAACAGATCTGTAATAGGCAGGATGCACTTGACCGTCTTCGTG
Source organism: Fuerstiella sp. (assembly GCA_039831575.1). GTDB lineage: Bacteria > Planctomycetota > Planctomycetia > Planctomycetales > Planctomycetaceae > Fuerstiella. The sequence goes on from JBDONA010000573.1 coordinate 13,948, forward strand.
AATTGTCGACTGCCGAAAAGGCTTAACCCTGGCGGTGGCTGCCGACCTGACATAGATTAACCTGTGACAGTGATGATCGAATCGCTGTCCTTCGGTACACGGCCAGGGCCATGATGTTCACTGTCTCCCTTTACCGCCCGATTGACGAACGGAGCCCTGACGTTGCCGAATCCTGACGACGGTGACACCGCTGAATCCAGCCCATCCGCTCCGGCGACCTGTGTCGTATTGCTCGGCGCCAGCAACCTGACGCTGGCGTGGCCACGGCTTATGTCGTTGGTGCGTGAGCGTTTCACGGATTCCGTTCATGTGTACACGGCTCACGGCATGGGGCGTTCGTTTCTGCTGGAACGTACCGGGTTTGCGATCGGAAAACTGCCCGGAATCCTGCACTGCGGGATCTGGAAAGCGTTGCCGAGCATCCCTGAGACTGTTGCTCCCTGCGCACTGGTTACGGATCTCGGCAACGATCTGGTGTACGGCTGCGAGCCGGTAGACGTTGTCGCTGCTGCAGAAGAGTCTGTGCAGCGGTTGCGTTCGTGGAATCCACGTTGTCGTATCGTCCTGACAGGACTGCCGGTGGAAGCGGTTCGACGGTTGGGCTGGCTGCGGTTTGTGATGTTTCGGTCTGTGTTGTTTCCCTTCAGTCGCCTGACGCTGGAAAGCGTCCAACAGAAGACCCTGGAACTGGATGAACGGATTGCTGTGTTTGCCGAACAACATGGGCTGCAGGTCGTGCGTCCGCACATGGGATGGTACGGCCTCGACCCGATACACGTCCGCAGACGCAGGCAGCAGGCAGCCTTTGCCGAGATGCTGAACCCATGGGACACACCTGTCTGTGTCGAGTCCGCGGGGAAGCGAATGTCAGCCTCACGCCCGACGGCTGAAGTGCGGTGGGTGCTGGGGACTGAGCGTAGAACGCAGCAACCGAGTACTTCTGGTGACGGAATATCTGTGTTTGCCTACTAGACGATCGCTTCACCGAAGGGTGGCGACCTCCGCCAGCGGGCAGCTGCAAAACTGCTCGCCGGACGGGCTATTAGTCAGAAAATTGCACGTTGTCCAGCGCTGAGGCTGCCGAAACGGCCGACAGTTCTTTTCTGGCACGGTCGGATGCGGCGGCGATAGTGACGGTGCGCGGTGCGGCCAGGGCGACAAGCTGGGCGATGTCAAAATGCTTGAGCAAACCAAAACACAGCATTTCAGGCATATGATTCGCGCCTTTGTTCTGCTCGATGAATTCCCTCAGACTGCCCGGGCAATCCCGCAACTGCACGGCGTCGATGGCGTCTGCTGAAAGTCCGGCAGCGGCAAGGGCGATCACTGAGGTGCGGGGACCGCAGGCAACAATCATGACTTCGTCACATTGAAATTCATCACGAGCCCAGTTTGCGGCGGCCACCAATTGGCCAGCCTGAATCCCCAGCGGTCGATCGCCAATGCTGGCCACAAGAATCGCATACAAGAAGTCTCGTTCGGCGATTCTTGATTCACCGAAATAGAATGGATCGATGGCCAGCACCCTGTGTCCCGAATTCAGCAGCCGCTGCACCTGCTCAGTTGTGCCCGATCGTCCGGCATCGGCCACGACGATGGCCAGCTTTGTCGGATTTGTGCCGGGTAGCCGCAAGTCCACCGCCGGCACGGTCCAGGCTCCGTTCATACGCAGCCACCACCAATTGGCGGCCAGGGATTCGGATTGTTTCTGTGACTGACAAATCGGCAGCACATCGAAGTCATGTGCGCGGACGATTTCGCGAAGTGTCCTGCGGTGTTCACTCTGCCAGACATTCCGCGATGCAGCGGAATCCGGCAGACTGCGATTCAGCTTGTCGCTGAGTTCCAGTGCCAGGGTGTTGAAGTCGTGGTTTCCGTCCGGCAGTGCAACGGTCAAATCCTCTTTTGACTTCACTTCGTCATCGCTGGGGATTTCGGTGGTGTCGAAGTCATTGTCATTTGGGAAGAAAAAATCACCGAACATACGGTACAGCTGCTGACGATTGTCCAGTCCGAAGTTGTGGTTACCGGGGTCGTGGTTAATGTGGTATCGCAGATTCGCTGGTTCCCCGTACAGCTTGTAAATTGGCCGAGCAGCCTGCAGTAGTGGCGGGAGAGCATGCTCTGCCTTGAAGCAGCAATTGTCTTCTGCGTTATTCGTCAGCAGCGCTGGGCGGGGTGCCAGCATGGCGGTGAGATGAGCATAGTCAGTCAGCATCGCGAGGTCGCAGGGTGTCTGTTCTGAGTCACCAAGATCGCTCTGATACCGGCCGCGGGTTCTGAAGCTGGAATAGCCGGCAACCGGATTTGCCAGAGTTACCCTCTTGTCAAGCGAACTGATGAAGATCGTTTGCCAGCCACCGCCGGACAGCCCCGCCACGGCAACTCGAGCCGGGTCGGCATGCTTGTGCTGCAGCAGAATGTCCAGACCGCGGCTCATCGCCAGATAGAACGGTGCCAGTCCGCTGGTGCCGCACAGGTTCAGTTGATTCATGCTGTAGTGGCTGAAGCCGGGACCTGCCAGTTGCCCCATGCCCAGCCATTCCACGTTCAACGCCAGCATCCCTCGCTTGGCCTGATTGATGCAGCGCAGTTGTTTGTAATCGGCCGCCTTTCCGTTGGCGCGGTCGTGTCCATTCACGTTCATGACAACGGGAACACGACCGTCAAGCTGGTCCGGCTCGTACAGCAATGCGGCGACCCACATTCCCGGCACAACTTCATAACGCAGTTTGCGAATATGATATCCAGGACCACCGGCGATGGTTTCCAGCCATTGCACTTCTGTCGGCTGAGAACGCCAGTTCTGACCTTCGCCGCGAAAGACAACCTTGTCCAGAACTTCCTGGCGAACGCCGTCGATGTAAGTTTCCCATTCGGCGACGGAATCCGGTTCCGGCATCGGCAGAATTCGTGACTCGACGTAGGCCTGAACCTCACGCAGCGGCAACTGCGGGTCGATGATCCGTTGAGCCAACGCCGACTGCACCGTGAGTTCTTCGTCGGCAACAGCGGTGTTCATAATCATGAGTGAGAACATGATTGCGACGGTCGTGCATTTCAGCATTTCATTGAATCCCATGTGCCGTGTGTGAGGGTGGGCGGTGGGCAGTTTGGTGGGGCATTGTGTAGCTGCGAAGTTGATGTTGCCGCGGAGGTGAATTCAGTCGGCCTCCAGGTCCATGTGTTCTGCCTGAGGAATCTGCTGGCGGATCTTGCGTTCGATTTTGTCGATCTCATCCGCCAACAGGTCCACGATCTCGTCGGCATAGCGAATGGCGAAGGATTCAAATTCTTCGTAAGACGTGATCTTTTCGTACTCGGCGCGGAGTTCATGCTGTTTTTGTCTGGCCAGCGCCGAGCCATCAAAATGAATGTCCGCCTTGATGCGGTAGGTACTGGTGTCCAGAATTCGTGTCCGCAGGTCGACGACTTCTTCCACCGTGGGATTTTCGTTGAGAATCTTCAGCAACTGCGTGCGAATGTGTGGCGGGACGCTTTCGCCCACCAGCAGGCTGCGATTGCGTTGAATCAGCCAGCAGGCAATGCAGCCCAGCAAGAGGCCGATCGTGATGGAACCGAACGCGTCCCAGTACTGATGTCCGGTCAGCCATGTCAAACCAATCGCGACTAACGCGATGATAATGCCCAGGCAGGCGGCCGCGTCTTCAAGAATGACGGCCACCACAGCCGGGTCAGCTTCTTTGCGCAGATAGGGAAGAAACGGCTGGCCAGCCGCCGATCGACGTGCCGTACGAACCGCGACCCACAATACGTAGAATTCGATCAGAAACGAGACAACCAGAACGCCGACCGCCCAGCCGTATTCGCTGACCGGTTCATGTTCATGTATCAAAGAAGAAATGCCATGATAAACGGTGACTCCGCAGCCCAGAAAGAAAATCCCCACGGCCGAAATCAGCGCCCAGACATAACGTTCGGCTCCATATCCATATGCATAGTCTTCGTTTGCGCCGTGAGCCGATCTCCTAATGCCCACCAGCAGCAGAATCTGGTTCAACAGGTCGGCAAACGTGTGAATCGCTTCGGACAGGATGGCCCCGGAACCGGTGGCAAAATACGCCACGAATTTCGCGCACAT
>JBDONA010000237.1:0-4009 GCA_039831575.1 Fuerstiella sp.
AGATCGATTTGCCGGGCCATTTGGCTTTCCAGAGCGGATTGTCCACTTCTCCGCCAAGGCCCGGTGTCTCACCGTGTTTGTAATAGGTCAGCCCCTTCACCTTCAGGCCCGTGGCACCGTCTGCGGCCTTGACCAGATTCAGTGCGACAAATCCGTATAATGTCGACCACAGTCCCCGACCGCGAATGGGCAGCACAAGAACCGTCACCGGAGCTCCCTCTTCTTCACGGACTTCGTAGACGATGGAATACTTTTCACGCTTCATGATGCCGGCGACATCGGCGGCTGCATCCAGTGGGTCGTTGAATTCCGGTGTGCGTTGTGCGAATGCAACATCCAGACGACTGTCGTCCGCCTCGTAGCGATCGGTGGCCTTGTTGATCTCCAGATCAACAACAACCGGAGTCATGAATTCTTCGAACAACTCAGCCGCGTTGGCACCCTCTGTCCATTTGCCGGCCGCAGAAAGAATGCTCTGCTGTCGAAACGCCTCCTTCTGGCGGTTCTGAATTCCCTTCAGCCCGACAGCCAGCGACGAGACGATGACCGAGCACACAAGGCACAACAGGATCGCAACCTTAAAGGTTCTCTTGGTCTCAGGATTCATTGCGGGCGATCCTCCGTTTGATGTTCTGCTGCACGACGACAAAGTCGATCACCGGAGCAAAGACGTTACCGAGCAGAATGGCCAGCATAATGCCCTCGGGAAACGCCGGGTTCAGAACGCGAACGGTCATGGCCATCATCCCCACCAGGATTCCGTAGACCCAGCGGCCGGTATCCGTCATGGCGGCAGAAACAGGGTCGGTGGCCATGAAGACCAGGCCAAATGCCAGACCGCCGGTACAGAGGTGCCACAGCGGTGGAATCTGATACATCGCGTTGGATGTGCTTTCCACACTGTTCAGGATGGTGGCGAGTCCCATCGAACCGATCAGCACACCAAGCATGATTCGCCACGATCCAACGCCGGTCACGATCAGGAAGATAGCTCCCAGCAGACACGCCAGCGTTGATGTCTCACCCATCGAACCGGGGATAAAACCGAGGAATGCCTGAGACAGACTGAGATGTCCCAATTCATCCTGCAGCACGTTTCGGAATGACTCACCGCTGGGTAGTGCATTTTGAATATTGCTCATGGTGGTCAGCAGCGTCGGGCAACTGACGCCATCCACAAGGCCGGCCCACACGGTGGAACCTGTGATCTGAATGGGATAGGCGAAGTACAGAAATGTTCGAGCCGTGAGCGCTGGGTTCAAAAAGTTCTTGCCCGTACCTCCGAAGATTTCTTTCCCGATGACGACACCAAAGCTGATCCCCAATGCAACCTGCCACAGCGGAATTGTCGCGGGCAGGGTCAGCGGGAACAGCATGCCCGTGACCAGAAACCCTTCGTTCAGATCATGTTTCCGGACACAGCAGAAAATCACTTCCCAAGTGCCCCCCACAATGTTGGTCACCAGAAACACGGGCAGGAAGTACAGTGCACCGTGCAGGAAGTTGAACAGCAGGTTTCCGCCACTGGCCGGATCCCATCCGGCCTGCATCATCACCTCGGCTCGCCAGCCCAGCTCTGAAATCACAGCGCCTTGTGACGTACCCGATGCAACGGCGGCTTGAGCAATCGCGTTTGTCTGATCGCCGGTGTTGTAACAGGCCATCAGAATACAGGGCGTCAATGCGAAGACGACCATGATCATCATTCGCTTCAGGTCCATGCCGTCGCGCACATGTGACGCGCCTTTACTGACCTCGCCAGGCGTGTACAGAAAGGTGTCAAGGGCTTCGTAGAGCGGGTACAGCCGTTTCAGCTTTCCACCTTTGTGGAAGAGCGGCTCAATCCGATCCAGTGTGTCTCTCAGAAATTTCATTCGGCCCCTCTTCGAGGCATTGTCTGAGCTAACGCCCAGAGTGCTATTGGAAAACCCGGAAGTACATTGAGTGAAGCTGTACGAAGACTCACCCTTCCAGCTCGATCTGTGTCAGGTTGTCTCGCAGGATCGGACCATATTCGTATTTGCCCGGGCACACGAAGGTGCACAGACCCAGATCCTCTTCGTCAAGTTCCAGGCATCCCAATGCCTGAGCCTGTTCTGTATCGCCGACAATCAGCGAACGCAGCAGAAACGTGGGAATAATGTCCAGCGGCATGACCTGTTCGTACATGCCAATCGGCACCATGGCTCGCTTGCTGCCACCGGTTGAGGTGTTGAAGGCAAATCGTTTTGCCTGATTCAAGGCAGACGTGAAGACTCGACGAACGGAAAAACGATTGTTTCCCGGCGTCATCCAGCCAAGAAACTCACGTTCGTCACCCTCGGCAATTGCCGAGACCTGAAGATGGTAGCGGCCGAGATAGTCGCTCGTTCCACGGACGGCCCGACCGCTAAGTACGCTGCCGGAAATGATTCGATGCCTGCCGTCACTCAATTGTCCGGCCAGAAGCTGCGAAATACTGGCACCAATGCGGGTGCGAACGACCTGCGGCTTCGTAATGGAAGGCCCGGCGATTGAAATGACTCGCGAGGAATCAAGCGTTCCGGTCGCAACCAGCTGACCGACCGCCATCACGTCCTGGTAGTTGATCGTCCAGACGGTGCGGTTTGGCCCTACAGGATCCAGAAAATGAATGTGTGTGCCCGGTAAGCCGGCTGGGTGCGGGCCTTCGAATTCCGCGACCTGAACCTGAGGGTGTTCGTCCCCGGGCAATGGCTGAGCGGGGCGACGACAGACGAATACCTTTCCGTCCGTCAGTTTCGTCAAAGCGACAATCCCGACACGAAAATCACGTTCGCGAGCTCGAATCAGCGGCGCGGCTGCGACCGCCAGTGGATTGGTGTCGATTGCCTGAACGAAGATTGATCGAGGCACCGAACCGACGGCAGGAACTTTGCTGTAAGGCCGCGTCCGAAGGCACGTCCAAAGACCGCTGACGGACAGCAATTCACTGACTGCCTCGCGTGAGACCGCGTCGAAATCGCCGTCACCGGGCGCAGAAAATTCGACGGCGTCATCCCCATCCACTTCAATCACCAGCGACTGAAAAGCTCGCCGATCACCGCGGTTGACTTCGGCCACCGTGCCGCAGGCCGGAGCAGTATACGTCACTCCCTCTGTCTTCTTGTCGGTGAACACCGGTTGCCCGAGTTTCACATGATCGCCTGGGGCAACCAACATCGTCGGTTTCATGCCGACGTAGTCAGGTGCGACCAACGCAACCCTGGTGATTGCCGGTCCCGCAATAACAGATTGTTCGGGTTCGCCCGTAATCGGGATGTCGAGCCCTTTGGTGATTCGATGCATGCGAGTATGACAATCCGATCGGTCAGACAGGCCGCCGGAGTCAGACAGAAGGAAACGGAAGGCACTGCTGTTGTCGCAAACCCGCAGAATCTGCTGCGGAAAAGCAACGCGACGTCGTGACAAACAGGGAAAACACTTAGATCTGGCGGCGCTGACTCGCACACCCCGACGCGTTATTGTTTTCGGCGTTATCTTAGTGGGCACTCAATCTTTTGGAAGCCATTTGCTGTCAGCCGACGTGCTGCTCGACAAGGCGAAACATCGTTCTCGATGGCAGGAATACAGATTCTCAGCACAGACGGGCAAAGATGGCGTCGCTAATCTGAAGACACGCGACGGAAGGTTGAGTTCGGCAAAGTGCACGTCCGAAACACGGGCATGGTCAGAGGGATGGGCCGCTCTACCTGTTGCCGACACTATCGCGGACGAGTGTCTCTGCCCGACGAAGCTCCTTCGGCGGATGATTCGGCTACTTCTTTCGCGTCGGACGGTAGAAGTGGGTTGGCTGGCCGAAGACGCTTTCCGCCGCTTCCATTATCGTCTCGGACAACGTTGGGTGTGCATGGATGGAATCCGCCAGATCACGTGCTGTCGCTCCCATTTCGATCGCGACGACCGCTTCGGCAATCATTTCCCCGGCCCCAGGCCCCACAATCCCCACACCGATCACTCGCTGTTTTGTAGGTTCCACCAGCAGCTTGGT
>JBDONA010000845.1:0-4008 GCA_039831575.1 Fuerstiella sp.
TCATTTCCACGGAGCCATTTCTTCCGTTGTCGATCACGTCAGTTTACGGGAATCACCCAGTCGTCACTGGCGTGTGTCGCTGCAACAAAGAAGTCAGGACACCCCTGTCAATCGGTTTGGTGACGTAGTCGTCACACCCGGCGTCCAGACATTTCTGCTTGTCGCCGCTCATGGCGTGAGCTGTTAACGCGATTACCGGCCCCGTGTAACCGAGTTCTCGCAGTTGGCGCGTCGCCGCATAACCGTCCAGCACCGGCATCTGCATATCCATCAGAATCACGTCAAACCGGGGCGTGGGCAGGTGGTCAGTGTCGGATCCAGGCGTCTGTGGTCCGAGAATCATGTCAACGGCCTGCTGACCGTTTTCCGCAATTTCAACGTGAGCACCCGACTTTTTCAGCACATGCGAAATGAAACGCTGATTGTCGGGACCATCTTCAGCCAGCAGAATTCGGCAACTGAGTTCCCGTGTCTTTTGTGTATTTTCGCTGTCGTCGCTGGCCCTCGGATTTACGAATGGGGTTGCCACAAGTTTGCCGACGTCCTCTTCGTCAAGATCAACAAGGAAGGTAAACGTGCTGCCCTCCCCTGGCGTCGAAGTGATCGCGATGTGCCCGCCCAGCATTTCGGCAAGGCGCCGGCTGATGGTCAGACCTAATCCCGTGCCACCAAATTTTCTGCTGGTCGAACTGTCCGCCTGCATGAACGGCTGAAACAGTCGAGCAATCTGCTCTTCTTCCATACCGATACCAGTATCGATCACCGAAAACTGCAGTCTCGGAGCTTCAAAGTCGGACTGGATCAGTTGAAGTTTCAGACGGACGCCACCGATCTCAGTGAACTTGATGGCGTTGCCGACAAGATTGATCAGAATCTGCCGCAAACGGGTTGGATCAGACCTAATTTCCGCCGGAATCGGACCATCGAATTCAACAGTCAGTGCGATGTTCCGGGCTGCTGCGCGGACCCCAATCAGTGATACGACATCAGCGACGATCTGAGACGGTGAACAGGAAAGGTGCTCCAGTTCGATCTTGCCGGCTTCGATTTTGGAAAGGTCCAGAATGTGATTGATGATACCCAGCAGGTATTTTCCATTCCGCTGTATCGTTTCGACGGCGTCAATGTTCTCGCTCCTCTGGACGTTGCTGCGTAACACGTCGGCAAACCCCAGTATGGCCGTCATTGGCGTGCGAATCTCATGGCTCATATTGGCCAGAAATTCCGACTTGTAGGCGCTGGATTGCTCGACCTCTCGGTTGGCCCGTTTCAGATCGGCATTTTTCTGTTCGATGTCGTGTGACTGCAACTCAATTTCAGTCGACGTTTCTTCCAGTTCAGCGGCCTGGATAATAAGCGTGTCCCTCTGAACCTGAAGCATCCGGGCCTGCTTTTCTGACGCGGCTCTGGCACGCTGCAGCTCGGCCGTTTTTAAGTTGGAAACCTGGAACGACATCACATACTCCGCCAACAAGCCGACGCACGGAACGGCATAGCTGACGGCTTTCAATGCATGTGCAACGTTAAAGCTGGAATCGAACAGACGGTCTGAACCACATGCCATATACAGCTGGGTCGCGATCTGCGGGATCAGCGACAGCATCAGCGCATACGCAAACATGCTGCGATACTTGCGCAGATACGCAGGAAACACAAACAGGCCACAAATCAGGTAGGGCAGTATCGGCAGAATATCGTACGGCCGCTTAATGATGTTGTCAGGAAACATCGTCTGCGGCAACGAGTCCGATACGGCACACACATAGACAGTCGTAAAAGAAATTCCCACAAAAGCGACACAGATCGCAGACAGCGAGGCGGCGCTGTATTTGGCTTCAACGCCCTTGTTATGGGAAACTCCGAAGATCCCGACCCCCACCATCAGAATGCAGCCGTTGAATAGTCGACACAAGGCCCACGTGAAGGGAATCAGCTCACGATTGTCGGCGGTCGCGGGTATCAGACGGTCGGCGGCCAGTGTATGGAAAGCGTCCATCGCTCCCGCACAGACCATAGCGACACCAATCACCAGCAGTGAGGGATCTCTGGCCAGACGAAACTGCGCGAAGCACAACATGCACACAAACGCAGCGGCGCACACCGCGGTCCATTCAAGCAGTGTGTGTGTATAACTGCCGCACAGTGCGACATGAGCGGTCTCGACAAAGTCCTGGGCAGCCACCGACTGTACGGGTGCCACACAGTCATTGGCAAAGTCAACGCCCACAGCCGTCAGCGCCAGCGGCACAGCGCAGAGAGAGATCAGGCACACTGCCCAACGTAGGCAGGACAACCTTTTCTGCGGCTTTGGCTCATGCGGAGTCACGGAACCTGGGTGTTCCGTAATTTCCGATGCGTGGTTCTGTTGATGGTCTGTCTTCATCACTTCGTGGTTGGAGATACACTTCTGAAAGGCGACTGGTGGCTTACCCACACCAGAGAACCGGGGTTCAAACAACACGTTGAGAAAGGGGCCAGGGATCAATAGAACGAAGCCCCCGCAGGGCCCTTCCGCCTATTGATTCCTGACCCCATTCCGACACCAACACCTACGGAAAAACCTCAGGCTGCAGGGACCGGAGATTCTGAAAGAGCACAAAGTGCCATCAGTCCGGCACCGTACCGATCTATTTCGACTTCGACGTCAACTCGATTTTCCGATGACGACAGGATTGCGTTGACGTCGTCAGGAATCTGCTCACCTGGACGAATCGCATTTCTGAAAGACACGCGGGTGGCATCAGAGACCTTTGTCAGGTTGACGCAAACGTTCAGGATCTCCTGAAGGTTACTGAAAGCGTTGTCCGGCAGATTGCCCGCTTTCGCATTGTCCTGTGCGGCTCCCGGCGGGATCATGGACAGCGCTGCGCCAATGTAATTGGCCAGCGTCAGGTCAACGACGCATAAAGACACAATCGATCCGTCGTCGGCCGCATATACACCGACAACCTGCGGTGAGTCAGGTTTTATCGGTGCATCGGCGGACTTTGCGGAAACGCCGGTGCCCAGCATCATTTCCAGCAGACGGGTCAGCTCCTTACTGGGAGCAAGACTGTATGAACTCATATTGAAACTCCAGGTAACTTATTTAGGACAGATCGTAAGTAGATGTGCTTCGATCGGACCGATGCGGCACTCTGCGGAAAGCACCCAGTGACGAGCGGTAAGAAGCGGTTTTCCCTGCAGCACGAGGGGAAGCCCCAGAACAGTGGTCTCGCCACCTGTATCAACAATGCGTTGCTTGACGCTGCCCGCGACGATATTGGCCATTTCGCCCAATGCATCAATGACGTCATCCATAGGCAAATCTTCGTCTTCCAGTTCCATGCCCAGCAGGCTCTTGGCAATCACCTGGCAGCCCGGCATGTCGGCCGCGATACCAACCAGAACGGCCGTGGAATCACCAGTCAGCGATACCAGACTGGCGGCCGCAACATCGGGTAGAGCGTCGGACCTGGCCAGCACTTCAATATTGCCCAGGTCGAGAAACTGTTCGGACGTTTCGTCCGTCGCGCCAATCACAGCATCAAGCCATGTGTCAGGCAGGGTTTCTTGTGTCGTGGTCATACCAACACCGGACCGATCGCACTCTCGAGTGATTCCGGAGTAAAGGGTTTGGTCACAAAGAATCCCGCTCCGGCCGCGGAGGCCTGGTCACGCATCTCGGTCGTGCTTTCGGACGTCACGAAGCCAAAATGGACCGAATTGCCATCGGCTCGAAGCTGTTTCAGGAGTTCGATACCGTTCATTTCCGGCATGTTCCAGTCGCACAGGATCACGTCCGGCGATTGTTCCTCGACCACTGCCAGACCCTCTTTTCCATCAGCCGCCTGAACAATCGTATGCTCGCCGAAGCCGGCTCGCTTGAGCGTCCTGGCGACGATCATTCGCATTGTTTTGCTGTTATCAACAATCAGGATTTTCACGGTCGGTGTCTCTTTCTGGACGTTTGGAATTTTGAAGTCTGCGGTGCAACAGATTCGCTGCGTTGTGGGCCATGAACAGGAA
>JBDONA010000667.1:0-4008 GCA_039831575.1 Fuerstiella sp.
GTTATCTACCAGAAGGTGTCCGCACCGTTGCGAGCGTGACTGCATATATGACTTCTGACTACCTGATTGAACTGGACCATGTCACCAAGCTCTACGGCACGGTGATTGGCATTAACGATTTCAACGCAAAGTTGAAACCGGGCGCCTATGGTCTGCTTGGTCCCAACGGTGCCGGCAAAAGCACTCTGCTGAATCTGCTGATTGGCCAGCTTCTGCCCACGCGGGGAACCGTCCGAGTATTGGGGCAGTCGCCGCGGAACAACTCGGCGCTCATGAAGAAAATTGGTTTCTGTCCAGGCTTCGAAGGTTTGTACGCAACGACCACCGGGCTTGAATGGGTGACACTGCTGCTGCAACTACACGGCATTCGACCGCGACCTGCTAAAGAGCGTGCCGCGGACTGCCTTGCTCTGGTCGGTATGTCCAACGATATGAACCGGCCGATCGCAACCTACTCACGCGGCATGAGACAACGGATCAAACTGGCTCAGTCAATTGCCCACGAGCCGACGCTGCTGTTTCTGGACGAACCGTTCAGTGGTCTTGATCCGGTCGGTCGGGCTGAAATGACGGACGTGCTGAACGACTGGATCGGCCTCGGCAACAGTTTGATCATCGCCAGCCACGTTTTGCATGAAATCGAAGCCCTGACCGATTCGTTTCTGCTGATCTGTGGCGGACGCCTGTTGGCATCGGGAACCGCCAGCGAAGTGAATGAACTACTGTTTGATTCGCCATCCGAAATTGAAGTCGACTGTTCAGAACCCTATCGGCTGGCTTCCGTGCTGATGGACAGAGAACTGGCGGTTTCAATTTCTGTCGAGCACAAGTCGCACGGTGGGGACACCGTGCGACTGAGAACCCTGCGGGCGGGACAGCTGTGGACTCAGTTGCCGGACTTGATCACGCGGGACGGATTCACTGTGACCCGTGTGCGATCTGCGGATGATTCATTGCAGACGCTCTTCAACTCACTGCTGAAGATTCATCGAGGTGAGATATGAACAGCCTCATGGCCATCTTTCTGTTCGAGTTGAAACGGATCATGACACCGGGCCGAGCGTTCTGGTGGGTTGTTGTTGCCGCGTTTCCCGTAGTGATTATGCTGCTGATGACCAACTATCTGCAGCCCCCGCGGGGAGCCACCCAACAGAATATCAACACGCTGTTCACTGTCGCGCTGTATTTTGTTGCCCCGACCATTTCGTGCATGCTGGGAGCCCTGCTGATCGCAGCTCCTGCTGTGGCCTCGGAACTGGAGCAGCACAGCTGGATCTACCTGGCGGTGCGCCCCAACGGGCTTTTTCACCTGGTTCTGGGGAAATATCTGGTGTCCGTCGCGTGGGCCGCGTCGTCCACGATTGTCGGAGTGACGCTTGCGGTGGCGGTTGCCGGCATCGAAGGTGACATCGAGGTGCGAGAGCCCGCCATGGTCACAGGTGCGGTTGAACAGACCACACGACCCGGCGGACCATCCTACGAAGAGATGACCACGGAATTGGCTCCGGGGATTTCGGCTACGGGTGAAGTTCGACGCGCAATGATCGGGCTGGCAATCCTGTCCGCGTGTTCCTATTCAGCACTCTATGTGATGCTTGGGACGGTCTTCCACCGCCGCGCGATGGTGCTGTGCGTTGCGTATACCGCCGCAGTCGAGCTGTTTCTCGGGTTCTTTCCGGCGGTCATCAATCGCTTCACCATTCAGTACCGTCTGCGCACACTGCTGTTCGACTGGACGACACAAAGCGACGAGTTTCGCGAATCGCCCGTCTTGGAATTCGTTGCCTCCGACGAGAGTGCTCTTGTTCAGGTCCTCTGGCTGATGTCCTGGATCGCCGTTTTTCTTTGCATCGCGCTGGTTTCGGTGCACGTCCGGGAGTTCACGTCGGCCACGGAATCCGACGTCTGATCGAAATCGTGGGAGATCAGCAATCCTCGCTATGAAATCTCGATTTCCAGCAGCGTGATTTCCGGGCAGGCGTTCCACCGCAGGGCTTCCTTTGCGGCAAGACCGCGAGATACGTGAATCAGCATCTGCCCGCGACGATAAGTGCCGCCCGCATATTTGACTCCGTACTTGCTGGGCGAGTAAACAGGACCGATTCCCGGCAGGACGACCTGGCCGCCGTGGTTGTGGCCGCACAGCATCAGATCAAACTGGTTCGCAACGGCAAAGTTGCGCTGATCGGGAGAATGACTCAGCAGAATCCGAATGTCTTCGGTGTTCGGAGTCGGGACTTCCGGATTACGTTCAATCCACGGTGCTTCAGTTCCGGCAATCAGCAGCGTCACGTCACCGACACGAGCGGTCAATTGCTGCTGGCCAATGTCGATCCAGCCAGCGCCAACGATTCCCTGTCGAATCCGGGAGTAATCCAGACGCCAGTCGTGATTGCCGAGAATTGAATAGCAGGTTGCCACGCCGGACAGCCTTGTAAACATTTCAGAGGCCCATGGGAACAACGCTTCATCGTCGATCAGGTCGCCGGTGAACACAAATATGTCGGGCTGCAGTTCGCAGAGTCGATCGGTCGCAAATTCAAAGAAACGTTTCCCCGGACAGCCCGCAAAATGCGTGTCAGAGAAATGAGCCACCTTGATCGTTCGGACGTGCCCTGCCTCACGCGACTGCCGTCCGGTGAAACGCAGACGTTTTCGCGTGACTTCCAGACGGTAGACTTCGTTCATCGGAAACCGCGCCAGGAATGGTACTCGATCTCCGCGAACCAATTTTTTTTCAGCGTCAGTCTGGCAGTCGTTCAAAACGTCAAAGTGTTGTGACGTGACCTCCAGCAGCTGCTGTGGCTGTCGCCGCATGTGCCATCGCGCGACAGCCCATGTGAACGGCACCACGCCGCACAAGGCATACAGCAGAATACACTGAGTTATTCCGGACAGGTCTGCCACGAACGCACCGTGCAGCAGCCCCGGCCGTCGACAACCCGCCATCCAGAAGATGAAGGGGGGAAACAGGATGATTCCGGCGTCGTGCAGCTTGCGGACGAACTTCAGGGAAGCTTCCTGAAATGGAAACGAATGTATTCGATTCACCAGAATCGCCCACCAAGCGGCGTTGCCGACGCACGCCAGCAGCAGCAATGCGATCCCGGCATACACGTTCATACGGTTCTCTTACGTCGATGTTGAGCGACTATACAGGCGGGTTTTAGCACGTCCGAAGGATGTTGCAGAGTGTGTCTCAGGGATAACTGCACGCGTCCTGGAATCGACATTGTTCGGTCTCTACGTGCGAAAGAGCTGTCCGCATTCGACAACGGGCGTAAACTATTGACAGGCGCTGCCGACTGAGGCACCGCCGCGCACACAGCCGATCCGTCCTGGATGACGTCTTCCAGCCAGCGATCGGAAACTATTGGCCCGCTTTCGCCGGCCGTTACGTGAAGCGCTCACTACTCAGATGTTTGTTTCCCGATGGCTTTGAAGTTCGTGGCGGCAACCACTCAATCAGGAAAGAATGGATATGAAACCTCAATATGCAGCCCTCATTTGTGCCCTTTTGCTCTGTGCGGCCGGCTGCGCTGAAGTCGGTTCGGGAACGGCCGCAGCGGCCAGCGAAATTACCAACACCCACTGCCCGGTCATGGGCGGTGAGATTGACGGTGAGACGTTTGTGGAATGGAATGGCAAGCAAGTCGGCTTTTGCTGCCCGCCGTGCATTGATGACTGGAAAGACATGGCGGATGTAGAACGTACGGAGAAGCTGGCAGAAGCCGCCGCTAACGCCGAAACGTCCGAGGACAGTCATGTCCACGAGGATGGGGAACACGATGACGCCGAGTTGGACGAGAGCGACAGTGAGCAGGCTGCGACGAGTGAGGGGAATGACGCCGAGTAGATGTGGAGCCCAGGCTTACGGCGCGTATGACGCAGACTCGTGACGGTGACAGATGCGTTGCCGCCACAGAATATGGCCTGCCGACCAGCCAGAACGGTTTACGAGAATCAGCAAACTGGCGTGACTGGACACAGCGTCAGTGCGGAATTCAG
>JBDONA010000445.1:0-3997 GCA_039831575.1 Fuerstiella sp.
CGATGCAAGAGCGCAGCGGACGTCTCGACTTGAGTCTGCACAACTCTATGTGTTGATCACCGAAGCTAACTGTCGTCTGAATTGGCGGGACGTCGTTGAAAAGTCGCTGGCGGGCGGCGTCGACGTGCTGCAGCTCCGTGAGAAGTCGCTGTTCCACGATGAAATCGTGCGTCGAGGTCAATGGATTTCAGCCGCCTGCAAAGCCCACCACGCGTTATTCATTTTGAATGATCGGTGCGAACTTGCCGTCGCTGCATGTGCCGACGGCGTTCACGTCGGACAGGATGACGCAACGGTTGCTGACGCGCGTGGAGTCCTCGACTCGTCGATGTTGCTGGGCGTGTCGACCCACAACAAATCCCAACTGCTGCACGCGTGCGGCCTGGACGTCGACTACCTTGGTATTGGTCCCGTCTTTCCTTCGAACACAAAATCGTTTGACAGGTTTCCCGGGACGCAATTTGTTGCCGCGGCGGCTGAGTCCGCTGATCGACCGTGGTTCGCGATCGGTGGTATCGACGCTGCGAATATTGTTGTCGCCCTGCGAGCCGGCGCTCAGCGAGTTGCGGTGTCGAATGCGGTGATCGCGTCCGCCGACCCCGAACAGGCTGCCCGTCAGCTGAAGCAGGCCCTGCAACATCCTGCAGCACCTTCAACTGTGCGCTTCGAACAGGGCTGAGTGTCACGTGTCTCATGCTTCGCGAAAACCTGTGGTGGTGACGGCGAGGGTGCTGCGGTCTTTTTCTCAGGCGGCTCTGGATTTCGTTTTTCCATGGACATGTCATCTGTGTGGCTGTTCAGACGAAGTGTCCCGCGACGGGGCAACAGGGAACTTTTGCCGTGACTGTCGGCGGCAGGTCGCCCCCGATATTCTGAACAGCTGCGGTCGCTGCGGTGCTTTCCTGGGACCTCATTCGTCCGCGCCGGGTGGCTGCATTCACTGTCGGAGCAAACCGATCCGGTTCGATTCGGTGACCTGTCTCGGGATGTACGAAGACGCGCTCAGAAAGGCTGTTCTGTCAGCAAAATGGTCGTTTTCGTCTGCCGGAACAGCGTCTTTGGCAGATCTGTTGTTCAGTCAGCGTCGCACGGAGTTACGCGACTATAACGCCGACCTGGTGATTCCGATTCCGCAAAGCTGGCAGGTCCGTCTGCGTCGCCGATTTAATCCTGCCAGCGTTATTGCTGCCGTTCTGGCGAGCGGACTGCGTGTTCGGACTGACGAACATATCCTGCGGCGGCGACGAAATACACGGCCACAGAAACGTGTTGCGGTGCAGCGACGGTTTGATAACCAAAAAAAATCATTCCGTGTTCGCGACGGCCACCTCGTCGAAGGTAGACGCATATTGCTGGTTGACGATGTGGTCACCACAGGAGCCACATGCAGTGAAGCCGCACGTATGCTCAAACAACACGGCGCGAAGTGTTGTGCAGTGGCTGTGCTGGCGCGGGTGTTGGACGGGCGGTAAGGACGCTGCACCGCTGGTTGGCAGCATGGACCGCTGACTCAGGGCAACTGACAGTCCGGAGATCACTCTTCGTCTGCGATAATATCGTCGCCAATGATACTGTCTTCGTCGTCCATCAATTGCAGTTGCGTATCGATGATCTCCTGCGATTGCTTGAAGAAAGCGTCCAGGACGTTTGCATCGAAGTGTTTTCCACGGCCGTCTTCAAGAATGTCAAAGCACTTCTGACGAGAGAATGCCTTCTTATAAGGTCGGGCACTGGACAGAGCATCAAAGACGTCAGCGACCGCCACGATACGGCCTTCCAGAGGAATGTCTTCGCCTTCAAGTCCCAGCGGGTAGCCGGAACCGTCCCACTTTTCGTGATGTGTCTGGGCAATCCGAGCAGCCAGTATCAGCAGTGGTGATGAGCGAATGTGCAGCAGATTCTCGCCTTTCCGTGTGTGCGTCTTCAGGATTTCCCAATCCTTTTCGGAGATCGGTTTAATGATCTGTTTGCCGATGGCGCAGTGCCGCTTCATCAGGTCATACTGGTCCGGGTCGAGTTTGCCGGGTTTGAACAGAATCGAATCGGGTATGCCGATTTTTCCAACATCGTGAAGTTGTGCCGCCTGTTCCAGCATCGACAGCTTCTGCGGCGGATATCCCATGGCCGCTGCGATGATTGCCGTGTACCGGCCGACTCGAATGACGTGGTTCCCTGTGTCGTTGTCGCGATGCTCGGCGGCCCGGACGAGGCTCAGGATCAACTGCTGTCGGGTCGATTAAGCTGTCGGGTCCGACGTTCCACCTGCTGTTCAAGGCGAGCAGCCTGATTGGCCACCATGTCGTAGTGTGTTTTCAGAGTGATTGCATTGCGCACTCTCGGCAGAAGTTCATTCGGGTCGATCGGTTTTGTGAGAAAGTCACTGGCGCCCAGGTCGAGTGCACTCTTGCGAATAGCCGGATCCGTGGCGGCCGTCAGAATCAGCACCGGGATGTGCTGCAGTACGGGGTCCAGTCCCATGACTCTAAGAATATCCAGTCCACTGATTCGTGGCATGTGAACGTCCAGCAGCAGGACGTCCGGCAGTTCCCGTTTTGCCATGGCCAACGCTTCGCTGGCGTCTGTTGTTGATACGAAACGTTGGTAGCCTTCGAGTTTCAGATGTTGGCGAAATGTCATGATGTTGAGTGGCTCGTCGTCCACAATCATGATCCTTGCGTCCTTATTCACGCTCACGCAGCGGACCAATGCATTTCGACTACTTCCCTGATCGTCGTTTTCCAGGTCGTCATCCGAGTCGTATCCATCCCCGGAAAGGCCGAGTGCCCCTTCCTCGTCTTCCTCGTCGAATTGGCCCTTCTCGTAAGACGAATGCTGTTCCGCAGGTTCGTCCACTGCCAGTTCGGATGGTTCGTCGAAGGTTTTGTCGGACGGTTCGTCGAAGGTTTTTTCAGTCGGCGCAGGAGCAACTTCGATAACAGACGTCGCGGATACGGACTCGTAAGTTGCCGTTTCCTCGGATCGCATCGCGTGAAGCGATCGTAGACCGGATTTCGTCAAGAACAGATCGTTCCTGTAATTCGATTTCGTGCTGCATAGTGCGGTATCCATATACGTAGCGCAATTCCGTTCAGCAATAACCCGAGCGGATCACCATCGATTGGAACAGTAGTTCGTGGATACGACGTTGCAAAAACTCAACATAGGATTCGCACAAAAGAGGTCGTTCGACGCTCCGGGGTCCGTCAACAGGGAAAAAAATCGGTACATTCGGCACAAATGACTGGGCGCCGGCCTTACTCTGTTCCGCTTGATTCTGTGTCTTAAGAACCACCGGGCCGCGGTTTTCCACGTGCAGCAATGCAAACAGATGGAAAAATCGCGAGAACCGGCAGTCTTACGGTGTCGTGGCCGACAGGACCGATTCGGCGACTCAGCAGACAGCCGGCTGTTGTGTGTTGAACACAACACACGCCAGATGACAGCGGCCCCATGTCGATACTATTTCGGGTGATCTTCACCAGATTGGCGCGATCCCACGCCATTGCGAACCTTATATCATGCCCAAGCCAAAGCCGTCTGATACCAGGAAGTCCGAAGCAGTAAGGGCGCCAGCCCGCCGCCGTGGCTATCGATTGCTCGTGGCGCTATTGATCGTTGGTCTTGCGCCAACCGTTCTTTCTTCTGTGGGACAGATCCCGTCGTTGCTGCGGCTGTTCCATCCGGAGTTGGCTGAGGCGGTGACCTTCGAGTGCGGGACCCTGTATTGGTGGTCGACAGTTTGCCTGACCGACGTGGTGGTGACGGATCCCGCAGCCGACAGATCTGCGGACAGTCCGGCCATCCCACTATTCACGTCCGATGTGGTCACGACGCGGCAATCGCTGTGGCAGCTGGCGATGTCGGCAGGGAGGGAAATTGACATCACGGTTGATCGGCCAACGCTGAATATTCGTGTTCGTGAGGGCACAAGCAACCTGGAACAAGCGGTCCGAAAGCTCTTCCCTGGCGACGACGATTCAGGTGCGTCGGCGGCCCG
>JBDONA010000875.1:0-17974 GCA_039831575.1 Fuerstiella sp.
ACCACGTGTTTCGTATCTGATAAGATTGTCGACCGTCGGAAGATCAGGCCACGGCGCCCCGTCAGCGATGACGTGAACGACAGGTTCAACAAACCGCTGCCTTGCACGGGCCACACGTTTCCGTCTTGAAAACCAACAGAGTCAGCTGCGTGCCGGATTGCGGAGCACTCTGAGAGGCCAAGCCGACCACGGTGGCTGCAAGGGTGAAGAACGAAATAAGCAAACGCGGATTCATACGCCCGCCTTTCGACGCCACGTCAGTCGACCGCAGACGCGGACCGCGATGTACATCAGCGTTCGTTTCCACCGTGGCACTTCGAAGTCGCAGAGCAACTTGAAGAACACCGCGTCGCCGAGAACTCGTTCGTTGTAGTCCCTCGCCTGTTCGCACAGGTAGTCATGCACGATCGCGGGCAACAGGTGACTGCTGCCGATCGGCGGCCCGATGATTGCCCAGAACAAACGCGGAATGGACGCTCCGTCAGAGACAAATCCTGCAGGCACGACGACGCGAAACTCTACACCCTGCATCAACCAGATGTTTTGGTACAACGGTTCGTCGAGTTGAATTTGACCGTCGGGGAGTGGAGTGAACATCACAGTGCCTGAAAAACCGGTTTAGAACTATCGGTTTCGGCACTGCAAAAGAATGCAGCTTCACCCCTTGAAGGGGGAGCTGACGTCTGGGCGTTTGAAGATTAGCAGAGGAAGGGGGACTGTCAACACGAAATGTCGGGCAAGTGCGGTCCGGATCAGGTCTGGAGAATCATACCCAGAGCAGTTCTATCAACCTCGCGCCGCACGGCTTCTTGGTGTTTTGATTCGTTTCACGGCAATTTGGAACTCGATGGGCAGTCAAAACACGTATGGACAATCTCCGAACCGAGTTGTGGCGAAAAACGAACGTATTTTGGCACGGTACAAATCCAGTCGCCACTCTCGGCGTTCATCAGTCCGGTTCGAGTCCCAATCGGGGAGCTTCGAAAAACCGGATCACAATCCGAACCAAGAACCCTCAGTCGCAACTCGTTTTGTGGCTGAGGCCTTTTCGTTCGCGTCCACGCAACCCGAATTTGGGTTCGGGGCGCAACATACTCCAACTTGAATCCTCCGTTCGAACTGCTGCGAATCGGCTGTAAACGCTGATTCGTAAGCTTCGAAGTTTGGAGAGCTGGCTATTTTCAGCAACCAAATGCATGGCGTGAGAAACTAATACGCGGCAGCTCAAGAGGGCTTGTCGGGCTTCACGCGAAGAGCTTCTGCACAACGCGTTGCCGACGGCTTTCTTCAGCAAGAGTGACGTCGACGTTCTTCTCTTGAGTCGTTCGGAAAACGAGTACGCGGTCGGCGCCACGTATGAAGCAGCCGCAAAGACCCGCAATCTCGTCGCTCACCGCAGTCTCTACCTGTCGCTCCTCGGCGATGAACTTGCCGCCGGCGAAGCCCGACGCACCCAGATGCGAATGTTCAGCTCACCCTTGCAAAGATTCCCGGGGCAAAGAATCCACTCAGGAGATAGGGCGATCCGCTGACTGGCGGTAATTGAATCCTGAAGTGCCGTTCGATCAACATATTGCAATTGTGACTTGCTGTTTTTTGCAAATGAGAGATTTTGTTGTGACAATCGGGCGATTCAACCCTACCCACCAAGAGCACGTGGTCTTCGACAGATGTGGGCGCGGGACAAGTCCAAACCCTGTTAGTTCGTTTTTTTGTTCCCCGGAAACTTAATTCAATGATCTTAAGAATCGCGATCGCGCTCCTTGCTGTTGCCTCAGCAGTAACATCGTCTGCGGAGGAGTTGAATATCCTTTTTCTTGGCAACAGCTTCACGGCTCGGCACGACATTGCCGGCCTCGTGGAGCAGATTCTCGAAGAAGGCGATCCCACCACCGACGTGCAGGTGCAGCGCGTGATCTACGGCGGACAGAATATGTTCAAGCACTCGACCTACTACTTCAGCCAGAGTTACATTGAACAGAGCACCCTCACTGAAGAGACGATCACCCAGCGAATCGCGACGATGAAGGGATTTCTCAAGTCCGACACTCCCCCCAATCCCGAGGAGTGGAACCAGCACTGGTCCTCCCTCGGCCAAACGGACGTGTCCTTTGCCGCCATCCACAGCCACATCACCAGGGCCATCAAGAATCACGAAGCCCTGCTTCGGAACAATCCCAAGACTAAATGGGACTATGTGGTCCTGCAGAGTTGGCGCGATGTATCGGAGCAGCCGAATCAGGCATATGAGCGCTACGCCACCAAGCTCGCTGAGATCGTGAGAGCGCAGGGCGCCGAGGTGATTCTCTACATGACCTCACCCGAAACGCAGAACCAGGACCCGGTGACTGAGCCGTATAAGGTAGCGTCCGCCGAGCGGGACACGGCGGTGGGCTTGCGGATGGCAAAGGCCTTGCAGCCGAAAGCCGTGATTCCCGTGCCCCTGGCAATTAAGAACCTGCAGACGGGTGGGGCCGGCCAGCCGGGGACGGAGCTGGTCTTTCGCTACCACAACGACGGGCATCCGAATCAAACTTGTGCCTTTCTGGTCGCCAACCTCTTCTACGCGGCGATTACTGGAAAGAGTCCCGAATGCCTTGCGTTCAACTCGGTCACCGAGACCAAGTTGAAGGAGGGAAAAGATCCCGATGGCGGAGAACCAACCGTGGTCTTCGGCAACGAAGAGAAGGCCTATTTGCAGCGGATGGCCTACGAGTCCGTGCTAGAATTCAATCGCGGTTCCGCGAATGAAAAGAAGCGGAAAAGCGGCGAAATCAATGCCGAGCCCCACGTGTATGAAGTCGTCGAAGTCACGTTTAGTGCCGACAACACCTATGCAAACCCCTATCTCGACGTCGACCTGTGGGTGGACCTGACGGGGCCAGGTGGCACGTACAAGATACCGGCGTTTTGGGACGGCGGAAATACGTTCCGCGTGAGACTTGTGGCGACTGCGCCCGGCGAATGGCGGTGGTCAACCTCGAACCAGACCGGTGATAGCGGCTTGGACAACAAGAGCGGCACCTTTGATACCATCGCCTGGACAGCAGCCGAGATCGAGGAGAATCCCAATCGACGCGGTTTCATTCGTGTGGCCTCCAACCAGAGAACCTTGGAATATGCTGACGGCACCCCCTTCTTCCACACCGGTGACACCTGGTGGACGGCGCTGACCCACATTTTTGCGTGGGGATCGGATGAGGGTGTGGCGGGCATCTCATTCCAGGATGCCATTGCCAAAAGGAAGTCCCAGGGATTCAACGGAATTAGTATGATCGCCTGCTTTCCTAGCGACACACTCAACCCCATATGGGAATCTGGCAAATTAACCCGAAAGGTTGCCGAAGACGGCAGTACGCCATTCTTGGTGGACACTGAGCAGGCCTGGAAGAGCGCCCCGGATTACACGCGAATAAACCCGAGCTACTGGCAGCATGCCGACCGAAAAATGAAACACATGTGGGATCAAGGCTTTGTCGCCCAGTTGGAATCGGTACGCAGGCATGAGGAATGGTATAACGAGAACCAAGAAGAAAAGGATGCTTTCACGAATTACATCCGGTACATGTGGGCCCGTTGGGGATGCTACAACGTGATTTTTAATTGGGTCCATGCCGATGCCAATAACAAACAACATTTAATGTACCAACCCATGGTCGTCAAGGCTGAGGCAGAGCTGGGCAAACCTCCTTACGGCCAGCCGCGGTCAGTCATGACCCCGCGTTCGAATCTGGAAAAGGGTTGGCTCGATCTTGAGCCGTCCATTGTTGAGATACATAGTTGGAGCAATTACGGCAGGGACGGTGAGTGCATTACCGGTTTGCGGGAGATGTTCACTATGGAGGATTTTGCGCCGCTTATTAACTTGGAGCCATTCTATCCCGGCCTGGTTGCAGACTTTAATCGGCGTCCAGCGAACATGAATGATTCTGAGGCGGGCCAGTTCATCGCCTATGGCTGCGTGCTCAACGGCGGGGCACTGGCCGGTCATGTCTGGGGTGATGCCTATTATGGAGGCTGCGCACCGGCCAGTAATAGAATCAAGGGTGACATCCCGCCTCAGGATCCGCAGAGCAAGGCCTTTGACAAATTTAATTCTGCCTCCATGGGCAAGCTCAAGGACTTTATATTGGATCCCGGTCATAACTATCGGCTGCTTGAACCGGCTATAGACCATCTTGCCAATCCCAATGGCGAGCTGTTGTCACTGGCCCTGGCCCCCGACAAGAGCTTGGGCCTTGGATTCATCTGCGCCAACAAGGACAGCTGCGACATCACCATGCTCACACCCGATGCTGACTATCGCATCGAGTGGTGGCATATCGACGACGGCGGCTGGCAGAATGAGACGATTCGCAAGACCAACCACAGCGGCCGACTGAGCATGCCGGACGTTCCGGGTAGCATAAAACGCGGCTGGGCCTTTCGCATCTTGAGAGTCCGTAACAAATGACAGAAAGAATGACCTTGGAAAAGCATTGCACCACAATCGCAGGTTAAAAGTTACGGAGTTCAAATCCAGTCGCCACTCGCGGCGTTCGTCAGTCTGGTTCGAGTCCTTATCGGGGAGCTTCGGGCGGTCATGCAAACCAAGCCCCTCGATCTTTGGATCGAGGAGCTTTTCTTTTGTCCCTGCATATTGCGACCTTACGTGCCGGTTGTGCTGATCAAGTCCCGACCATGGTACCTTGCTGACTGCAGAGACCGGGAACCAACGGAGAATTCTGCGAGAATGTGTGTCTGGAATCGGGCGCAGACGTACTTGGTTCACGGAGCCCCAATGAACGACACGCCCTTGATTCAGCAATACATGCACGAATGGGAAACCACCATGCGCCATCTCATCAGCACCACGATCATCCTCCTCTTCGTCACCTTCCCCGCCACCGCACAAATCAAAAACCAACCCGAGCCCTTAGTCTCCGCCGAGACCCTCGCCCTCTACGTGCCCGGTGAGTTCAAGGGCGTTAAGTACCGTCTGATGAAGCCCATCGACTTCGACCCCAGCAAAACCTACCCACTCATCCTCAGCCTGCACGGCGGGAGCGGGCGCGGCACGCAAAACATCAAGAACCTGCTCATCTGGAACCAGTTCTTGGCCGGCGAAGACCTTCGCCGCAAACACCCCGCCTTCGTGCTGGCACCGCAGTCCAACGGATTCTGGCTCGACAACACCTCGGAAGTCAAGATCCACGACGATACCTCTTACGGCGTGCTCGATGAGGTCTTAGAATTCATCGATACGGAACTCAGCAAGCAATACAAGATCGACGCCGACCGCGTCTATGTGCTCGGCCACTCCATGGGAGGCATGGGGACCTTCACCGCCATTTACCAGCACCCCGACCGCTTCGCCGCCGCCATCACCTCGGCCGGATTCTTCGACCCCAAGCTCGACCTTAGGCGCATTCAAGATGTGCCACTTTGGATCTTTCACGGCGATGCTGACAAAACGGCTCCCTACAGCCAGTCGCGAAATTTGTTTGATGAGCTAAAGAAGTTAAACGGTAACGCCAAGTTTACAACGCTGGCAGGCAGGGGGCACGGCTCGAGCTATCATTCGTTTAGATATTCGGGCGACGACCCCAATAAACGCTACATCACCGAGTACGCCTCGGACCGCTGCGACAAGACGGACCATGTTTGGGATTGGTTGTTCAGGCAGAAGCGGTGAATCATACGGATGACACCCATATCGAATATTCTGAGGTGACGCACAGCTCTTGGCGTCCCACCTGGAAAGCCCCCCAGACAATCATGTGGCTTTTTGAACAGAAGAGACCTTGGAGGAAATTTTGAAATGAAAATAGCGAAGCAAACACCGATGCTATTCCTGGCGGTTTCTCTTTGGTGCGCGGCAGGCAAGCCCAGTGAAGGAACAGACTCTGGCCAGCAGAACGGAAAGCCAAATGTCTTGTTCATCGCCATCGATGATCTGAATGACTGGACCGACATGCTGAAGGGCAATCCCTCAGGCCAGGACACCACACATGGATAGGCTGGCTGCCCAAGGCATGACGTTTATGAATGCACATTGCGCGGCTCTGCAAGTCGCAGGAATCGCGTCCACTTCGCTGATTATTTCAGACGCTGTCAAGGAGGCTCTCGAGTCGGCCAAACTGAAACGCTGGCGTGCACACCCGATTGGAGCCTGAGAGTTGTGCGATCGTATCCCCGTCTGCACCAGCAGGTAGTCACGACGTACATTACCTCTTCGCTTGGGTTCCAAGATCCAACTCCGATTCCGAGAAACTCGTACGTTTCGTCGCTCTCGCAAATACCCACCGTTTGATACCACGATTCCAGAATTCCCATACGTTTTATGACGCACGAAATCCGTGTCATCAAGTCCGTACGTTTTGTCGGA
The DNA here is from genome assembly GCA_039831575.1 of Fuerstiella sp. Taxonomy (GTDB): domain Bacteria; phylum Planctomycetota; class Planctomycetia; order Planctomycetales; family Planctomycetaceae; genus Fuerstiella. The sequence goes on from JBDONA010000875.1 coordinate 6,368, forward strand.
ATCCGCCGTCATCTGGCGCGGTGTGCCTGATCGACCAGAATCGTCGAATCTGCTGAGCGAAGAATTCAACCGTTTTTGGCTTCGCGTCAGCACGTTTCACATCAATATGCTGCGATTCCCGCCGCCAGAGTTTGTTGAATTTGGATTCTGGCAGTGTAAGCGATCACGTCGAACGTCATTGCGGCAACGTGTGTTGCTGTACCGCGGGCACGGCACAGCCCGGCGAAGAGGTGTATTGCGGAGGATTCACTCTCGTTCCTTTTTCGACGGTGTGTGTTGCCGGAGGTGCGTGGAGGGCTGCAGGACGGCTCGGTAGATGCGATCTTTCTGCTCATAGAGAACCGTCCATTGTCCGCCGGACAGAAACGGGTTTGAAAGCGTTTCGGCTTTAACCGACGCGCGAAAACTGACGGGCGGGCCCTTCTTCCATTGCATCAGGTCATCCGAAAACCAGTAGCTGCGATTCTGCAGGTCCAGTGGCTGCGAGATGCCAACAAAACGCTGGTTGACCTGCGCGACGGCCAGTGAGGCGATCTCTTCGCTGACCGGAATCGTTGGTGCGTCCGCTGGCCGCTGCCAGTGACGAAGGTCAGAGCTGACTGCCAGGCCAACGCCCTGGTGCTGGTAACGCCGTTCCATTCCTCGAAACAGAAGATGGCAGCGGCCGTCGATTTCAAATACCGCAGCAGGATGAGTTGAAAGGACCTGATCCCATTTTCCCGTTCGGCTCCTGAGAACAGGATTGTCCGGGCACTTCGTCCAGGGCCCCGTGAGTTCGCGGGCTGTGGCAAGGCCGATCTGCTTCGTGTGACTGTTCCGACCCGAGTAGAAGAGGTGATAGAGACCGTTCCGCCTGATCACTCCGGCTGGCAGTTTGGCAACGATGTCATCCCACGCGCCGTCGTCGCCTGTCGTCAGGATTGGGTTACCTGGCAACTTCTTCCAGGTGGTCCCGTCCTCGGAAACAGCAATCCCGAATGCTTCACGTCCCCCGCTGGCAATGGGTTTGTCCTGCGCTTCGTAGAAACAAAAAAACCTGTCGCCCTCGACGTGGATGTAAGGATTGTCGACGGCCATGTGGTCCCAGGCCTCGGCCATGCCACGGTCGATCACCGGCGTTGCCCACGGAGTTTCCACCCAGACTCCCTGCGGATTGAGCGGAGGAGCGCTGGCACCGGAGCCAGAGGCTGTTCGCCATGTGGATCGACATTCCAGCGGGTAATCCGTCAGCAGACCGTCGATACCAGCGGCCGCCGCTCGCTTCCAGGTCTCTCGATTACGACGTGCCTCGCCAGAACCTGCGTAGTTGAACAGTACGTGTTTGCCGTGCCGGCGCAGGAGTGAGACTTCCTCCACTGTGGGTGTCGCCGTCAACAGGAAACAATCCAACAACCCTTCCTCAAGTCGAGCACCAATGCTTTGCCGGTTGACGTTTTGACCAATGCGAAAGGCAGGATTCAGTTTCTTAAGTCGTCTGCTGATTTCATCGCTCTGGTCGAACGCAAACGACTCTCGCAGCAGCTTGTGCATCTTCACCAGTGAAACCAACCTGGCCTCGCCGTCGCGCGTGACGTGTTTCACATTTAACGCGATAATAGTCCGGTCGCGTTTTCGTTTTGCAACCAGGGAGAGCGTCTCTTCCAGTGTCGGAATACGCACTCCGGCAAAGGCCCTGCCGAACCAGCTTCCCGCATCCAGTTGTTTGACCTCACGGAGTGTCATGTCACGGACAGATCGCGATGGCCCATCTGTTGTGCGCTGGACATTGTCGTCGTGCAAAACGACCAGATGACCGTCTTTTGTCGTTCGAATGTCGAGCTCGAATCCAATGCCGAGTTCCAGGCAGACCGCAAAGGCAGGCAGCGTATTCTCCGGAGCGTGGCGTAAAAGTCCGCGATGAGCGACCGGGATCGGTGGAATCGACTTCGAATCGACCGCGCTGGTCGGCGCCGCAGAGGCGGCAACCACAAGTACCATCAAGGCAAAAGGAATGCTTCGTTTCATCGTGTTTCAGACACTGCCCGGACAGAAAATCACAAATGGGCTGTTAGTGTAACAGGATTAGACCCGGTACAGAGCCCTCGGAGTTTCGAGACGCGGACATAAACAGGAAAGCTCGTCTCTGTCCCTGCGTGGTCTTCGCGTCATGCTGTTTCATCTGCGATCGATGTTGCTTCAAGCGCCGGTGCCGGAGCGGCGTCAGTTCACTCTTCGATCCGGTCTACTCCGCCGTCAGCTTGAGTATTCGGCGAATGTTGTCTCTAAAAATCTTCTGCCGAACATCGGCAGGGAGATCCAGTCGGCGGTAGAAATCCAGTTGAGGGATTTCCTGATCGGGAGTCAGAAAGTCCGTACCGAACAGCATCCGATCGGCTCGGCGAATGAGAAACTCGCGTCCAAAATCGGGATCTCGGGAGATCGCGTTGTAGGCACTGAACGCGGAAAGGTCGCCGTACAGATTGGGGAACTCGTCCATGAGGCGATCAAGCGCGCCACCTGGCTCAACCTTGCCCTTTTGGTATCCACTGAGCGAAACGTTTGGCCCGCCAGAAATGGAATTCCAAAATCCCGTAGCGTGCCCGATAAAAACCGCCTGCGGAAACATCTTCAGCACCGATTGCAGTCCGGGCAGCCCCGGGACATCAACGTTGCGCCGAGAATCCAGGTGAATCAGAACGGGCAATTCGGTTGACTGGCAGCCGGCGAAGATGGCTAGATTTCGTTTGTCGGAGATTTCGACGCCCGGCTTGTGTTCTCCGAAACCTCGGGCACCTTTTTCCTTGTAGCGCTCAAGCTGACCGATGAGCGCCTTTCCGCTGCCATACCAGGTATTACGAGGATCTATCGAGCAGAAGGGAATCAGACGATCGCGATGCGGCTGTGTGTGTTCCAGCACGTACTCAGTGGACACAGGGTTGGGGAAAGATTCCGGCGAGACAAGTGGCAGCACGCAGGCCTGAGCAACATCGTTGAGATCCATCCACTTCAGCAGATCTTCGACCAGCAACGGACGAGTTGCTCCTTTTCGAATGCCGCCGATGTGAACATGCACATCCACGAATCGCCCCGGTGGAAATTCTTTCGCCACAGCGTGAGCCGGCGAATTCAGCACACCCACCACGGCCGTACCGGCGAGGCTGGCGACCGTTGAACAAAAGCGACGTCGATTAATTGTGTTCGTCATGTCAGTTAACTATTTCAATGAGCCCAGAAACGCCAGCAGATCAGCCATCGCCTGAAGGTCGAGCTGTCGCTCCAGCCCTTCGGGCATAAAGGAGATACCGGTACTCCGCATTTCTTCGATGTTGACCCGCAGGATGGTGATGTTTGTATTGTCAGGCCGACGCAGCACAAGGCTGTTGGCCGATTCTGACTGAATCATTCCGGTGTGCGAGCGTCCGTCGTCCGCAATCACCACGTACGTCAGATACTGAGGTTTGACTTCGCGATTCGGGTCCAGCACATTCAGCAGGATCGCGGGCATGCCGCGGTTGCGTATTGCTTTGAGGTCCGCGCCGACGACGTTTCCCACACCTTCAAGCCGGTGACACGCCGCACAGGTCTTGCGGAAGTGTGCTCGACCGCGCGCAGCGTCTCCTTCTATGGTCAAGGCCGGCTGATATCGAGTCACGATTTTCTGTCTGCTTTCCGAGGCCCGTGATTCGGCAAACAACTGAACGGCTCGTTGTCGCACGCTCGCCTCCGGATGCTTCGTGAAGATCTGAATTCTCGCTACATCCACTTCGCCAGTTCGAATGTGTCCACGTTCAATGGCATCGAAGAACGCCTGCAGCCACTTCGGTCGCGTCGCCAGAGTGTCAACCGCGCTGGCTCGAAGTTGAGGACTGAAGCGCTGCCACCGGTCGAGAATGATTGCGGCCACCTCCAACTGGTCAAATCGGCCCAGCAGGTTGATCGCAGCACGCTGGACCGAACTGTCCTCGCGGACATCAAGCAGTTGCAGAACAATTGGCCGTACGTCTGCAAAGTCGAGCAGGCTCAGCAGACGAATCGCGGACACACGGGCCGCCGACTTCTTTGATTCGTCCGTGACCGTTCGTCGTGCCTGAGTCAGTTGAGCCTCCATGATCTCCTGCGTTCTTCCTCCACATGCAAGGAGCGTTCGGGCAACCTCAGCGGAGCCTGCGTCAAGAGCGGCCCGACGAATGATAGCATTTGCCAGCGAGGACTCAGCCGGCGGAAGGTCGGCGACTTCGCCAGCCAAATCCCGCACGGCCTGAACATCACCGGCTCTGGCAATTTGAGACCCAAGTTGTGTCAGCAGTTCGCGCCCATGCTGAGAGAACCGAACCTGCTGATCGGCGAGCAGCAGGCGAAACACCTTTGCCTGACGTCCTCCGGCGGAGGAAAGGACCGCCACGCGGAACCATGGATCGTTGCCATCACGAACCGCCAGTCTCGATAACGCTGCGTATGCTTCATCGCTGTCGACGACGCCCAGAGAAAACGCCGCCTGGAAGCGGACCCGAATTTCCGAATGAGACGAGTTCGCGATGATCTGCTCCTGGATGTCCGGGGCCTCTGCTGCGAACTGTTCAGCCAGTTTCAAAGCATGTTCGCGAACACCGGAATGATCGTCGGACAGAGCCTGCAGCAGAACATCGACATCCAGCGACTGCAATCCATCCAATGCGTAGAGCGCATTCAGGCGTCCGAGAGGGAATCTGGATTCGGAAAACTGCCTGCGAATGTCGGCAACGACGGATTTGTCCTGTCGCGTGTAAAGCAGTCGCGCAGCGGTGTCTCGATGCCAGCCGTTCGGGTGTTCGAGCATTCTTACGAGTTCCCGCGATTCGGCCTTCGCCGGGAATCGTCGCGAGCGTTTTGAGTCGCCTTCCGGAACGATGCGATAGATGCGGCCACGGTGGACCCCACCCGTCACGTCGATGTGCTTGAGGACTTCCGGCGGAAGGAACGACGCTCCTTCGATCAACGCGCGATACATGTCGACCACATAAAGATTGCCGTCAGGACCGTTGGCAAACTGTACCGGTCGGAACCAGTTGTCTTTGGATGCCAGAAACTCACGGTCGGAGTCGGCACGGCGGGCAACAAGGTTCACACCGTCCGGTTCGAACTTTGCGCGAAAGATCAGGTTGTTGGCAACCTCGCCTACGAATCCTGTGCCGCGAAACTTCGCTGGCCACGCATCGCCACGGTAAATCGTCACACCGGTTGCCGACGTGAAAAAACCCGATGGCTTGCCGCCTTCGTTCGATCCGGCATACAGCTTTTCTGTTCGCATTCGTGTCCGCAGAACTCGCCATGGCTCGTCGGGACTGATCCGAAACAGCTGCGTGAACTTGCCGGTTTCCAGAATATTGACGGAAGGTGGAGGCGCAGTCAGCCACGGATTGCGCGCGAGGTACCGTTCGTCATAGACCAGAAACTTGAATGGATCACTGTTCCGACAGCGAAACTCGCGCCCCCAGTCATCAATGGTCAGCCCATGCTGGCCGCCGCCACTAACAGCTTCATAGTGCAGCGTGCGCGGATCAAAACAAAATCCCCGATTCCTCACCGCAACCGGTTTCGAATTCTTCACGTCGGGGCGCTGAATCAGCCCGCCGGAAAAATTCGTGCAGACGTGAATTCGGTTGTCGAGTCCCCAGCGGAACGAATTGAGCTGTGCCTGACCGGCCCGCTGAACTTCCTGCCCAAAGCCTGTAAAGACGACGCGACGTATGTCTGCACGACCGTCGCCGTTCGTGTCTTTGCAATACAAAATGTCGGGAGCTGCGCCGACAAAGACGCCGCCGTCGTAACAGATGACGGCAGTCGGATACGACAGCTTGTCAACGTAAATCTCACTCTGATCAAAAACACCATCGCGATCAGTATCCGAGAGAACTCGCACGCGCCCTGTGTCTGCAATCGTGCTGCGAACGTGCTTCTGGTTGTACTCGGGAAATTCGACCACAAACATCCGGCCGTGTTCGTCAAAGTCGATTGCCACCGGATCACGAAGAAGTGGTTCCGACGCCGCCAATTCAACTCGGAATCCAGGCATGACGCTGAACTTTGCAATCGTGTCGGCCGGTTCAGTCGGTGCAATTCGGGGTAGTTCTGCTGCAAAGTCGATTGCCGGAGGATCTGTAATCGGTGCCTCATCGTCAGCCAGCACCAAGCCGGTGAGCAGGACTAATACAGCAAAACAATGCAGCAGTTGAGTCATATCAAATTCACAATGAGCAACCGTTACGAAAGTTGGTGTCGCCGAGGGTGTGCTGTTGCGTGTAACCGTAGTAACGCTTTCCCGACGACAGACGTCGAATACGAGTTCGATCGCAGGACAACGCGCGCATTCGACAAACGTGATGGAATCGAGATTATAGATGATGAGGTTTTACAACACAGTCAGCCCATGGTCATCGGCGCATCTGGATCATCTGCCGGCAGGGCAACTCAGGCTGATGGATCACGGACCACAGCGGATTGACACGAAATACGGCACGCACCGGTCTGCCCCGTTGCCGGTCGACGCCAAGCCGAGTAACTTGCAGTACGATGTCGGCCGAAGTCATAGGATGAATCAATGAGCAATGAAATCAACGTGCTGAGTGTCGGTGCCGGATTCATGGGTTCGCTGCACGCCAAAGCCTACGACAAGATCGATGGCGTGCGAAACGCAGGCATCGTGACGAGAAACTACTCCAGCTCGGAACAGCTTGCCAATGAACTAGGTGGCAACGTCCCACGCTTTACGGATTTTGAGGAGGCACTGGAAAAAACGTCGCCGGACGCGGTCGCGATCAGCACTTACACCGATTCTCACTTTCATTACGTCTCCACAGCACTGAATCGCGGCCTGCACGTATTCGTGGAAAAGCCACTGGCGGAGACGATCGAGCAATCTCAGGAGTTGTTCGATCTGGCCAACCGCGTCAATCGCAAGATTTATGTTGGCTACATCCTCATGACGCACCCTTCGTGGAGCAGATTCATCGAGATCGCTCATGAGCTGGGCAAGCCGCTCGCCATGCGTATGAATCTAAATCAACAGACGAAGGGCGAGTTCTATGACACGCTGTTCAACATCATGCAGGTGCAGTCGCCGATCGTCGATTGCGGCGTGCACTACGTCGACATCATGTATCAGATGGCTCAGTCTCGCCCGGTGCGGGTCCACGCGATCGGATGTCGCAACTGGGATCTCGTTCCTGAGCACATCTGCAACTACGGACAACTTCAGGTGGAGTTCGAAGACGGCTCTGTGGGATGGTACGAAGCGGGTTGGGGTCCGATGATGAGCGAGACCGCCTACTTCGTCAAAGATGTTGTCGGGCCCGCCGGAGCCGCCAGCATCGTGCCGGACAAGGGACGCTCGGACGACAAGGATCACCACGTTGAGGCGAACACGATCCTGCGACACTTCGCCGAGCAAAAGGATAAGGAATTCGTCCGCAACGATGAGCGAATCCGGATTAACGAGCCGGATCATGACGGGCTTGCCGTTCTCGAACAGCAGGCATTTATCGACTGCATTCGAAACGATCAGGAAATGTCGTCTCACCAGGATCGCGTCATGACGAGCCTGCGAATCGTTTTCGCTGCCGATCAATCGCAAAGAACCAGGTCGGTGGTCGAGCTGTAATTGTGCATCATCGATCGTCGCGTTAACTCATACGAAATCCGGCACTGTCGAAAACCGACCGTATTTTGATTCTCTGCAGGGCACTGTTCCCGAAAACTCATGCGATTTCTGACGCACGAAATCCGTGCCGTCAATGCCTTGCGTTTTCTGCGAGTCGGGCCGAACCTGACACGCGACGGGGGACCGGGCAGAATCGGCTAAATTGCTGAGCGAAGAACCCAACGGTTTGCGGCAGTACCGAACGAGATAGAAACATCTGACGGTACATCGGTAATTGGCCGTCCGCGGAAGGTTAATCTTTATGCTGGAGTACTCATGCCAACGCCACCAATCAGCCAATTAACTCCGGGATCACTTTCCCAGTCGGAAGACTTTCCGTGGGGCGGCCATCGAGCATGTGGTAGACCTTTCGGGGGGCCATACCAAGAGCGTGGTAAACGGTGGCCGCGTAATCCTCGACGGAGACCGGACGATCAATGATTTCGGCTGCGTGTTTGTCCGTTGCACCGAGCACCATGCCGGTTTTGATGCCGCCACCACCGATCGTCAAGCTGAATGCCCGGCTCCAGTGGTCTCGCCCTGGGCCACGGGCGTCCGTGTTGAGCCGCGGAGTTCGGCCGAATTCACCTGCGGTAATGACCATGGTATTTTCGAGCATGCCTCGATCTTCGAGATCTCTAAGCAACGCCGCATAGCCCTGATCGTACGGCGGAACTTCCGTGCGCAATCGCGGGAACACCTCGGGATGATGATCCCAACCGTATCGAACGTAACCTTTGACTGTGACGAACCGGACTCCGGATTCGATCAGTCTACGAGCCAGCAGCAGCCCTTGCCCCACGCGATTACGCCCGTACGCGTCTCGAATCCGTTTCGGCTCCTGTTCAATATCAAACGCCCTCTTTGCCCTTTGAGAAGTCAGCAGGTCGAAGGCCTGTTCGGTAAACGCGTCGTGTGTTTTCGCGAATAGAAGTTGTCGGTCCCCGATCGATTGAAACTGATCTACGGATCGTAAAAGACTCCCGCGATCGGTCAATCGCCGAATTCCGATACTGTCGGGCGTGCTGAATGCTTCGACCTGAAAGCTGCTGCTGTTGGGATCACGGTCGACCAGGAACGGGTCGTAATTGTGGCCCAGCGCCCCGGCTTGTCCCTGACGTCCGAAGCTCGTGCTTTTCATATCGCCCACCTGGACAAACGGCGGGACTCCGCCGGTTTCACTGGCCTGCTGCCAGGCCAGAACCGCTCCGAAACTTGGCGGCGTAAAATCCTTCGAGTATCGCCGGCCGCTGAGCAGGTGATGATCCCCCATACCATGACTTGACGTGTAGGAATGCATCGACCGAATCAAGCTGAATTTGTCATTGCACTTCGCCAGATTGGGCATTAACTCGCCGAGTTCCACTCCCGCGAGTCGCGTTTGGATCGGGTTAAACTCCCCGCGGATTTCGGCAGGCGCGTAGGGCTTCAAATCGTACATATCGATGTGGCTTGGCCCGCCCAGCATCCAGAGCAGGATGCAATTCGTATTTCGAGCGGTCGCTGCCGCAGCTTCCTGTGCGAGCACACCGGAAAGCGAAACACCCAGCGGAGTTAATGCGCCCGCACGCAAGAAGTCGCGACGTGAAGGCAGATAACCGGAAGACGAGTTCGTCATTGTGCTTACCTCGGATAACTTAATCTGCAAATGATACCATGAGAAACGCACCAGCCAAAACTCAACTTCTTCGATGTTCGCCACTGCAGTTTCCCACCTCACTCTGCCCTATTGTGCGGAAGTTATCGGCACTTGAGCGATGCTGCAGGTGATAAAGGACTCTACGCGAGGTTCTTCAACTCATGGAGATGTGCGTTCAGGCCGTGAACCTGGTCCGCATCCCATCAACTCCTACGAATGCTCGCTCAGTCAGGAATCGACCCTGTTTCAGCAACACTTCGTATCTGCTTACCCACAAAGAAGGTCGTGAATAACGGTTAACTTGGGGACTTTCCGGCGGTAGATTCCACGGCAGCCGTTTCCGTTGGAGTCAATTCCGTGTGCAGTTCCCTCGAACACAAAAAAGTTGTCATCGCCGGCGGCAGCGGTTTCCTCGGCGTCTCCCTCGCCCATCACCTCGCCGACCGCGGAGCCTCGGTTGTGATTCTCTCTCGCAATGTGCCAAAGGCAGACGGTCCGTGGCAGCATCGATCGTGGGATGGGCGGACGCTGGGGCCGTGGCGAGACGAGTTGAACGAAGCCGCCGGTTTGGTCAACCTCGCTGGCCGAAGCGTTAATTGCATCAAGACGCCGGATCATCGGGACGAAATCCTTCGGTCGCGAGTCGAGTCCACAAGAGTCCTGGGTGAGGCGCTGCGAAGTATCGATTCGCCCCCGCCCGCGTGGGTCCAGATGAGCACAGCGCATATCTACGGAGATCCGCCTAACTCGATTTGCACGGAAGACTCCGCCCTTGGCTACGGTCTTGCGCCGTTCGTGGGACGAGCGTGGGAAGATGCATTTCACGAGAGCATGTTGCCGTCTCAGCGAGCTGTCGTCCTGCGAACCAGTTTCGTACTGGGCCGAAATCGTGGCGCCGGCGGCGGTGCTTTCGCTACGCTTGGAATGTTGGCCAAGGTGGGCCTGGGCGGCAAAGTCGGCAATGGCACACAGGGGATGAGTTGGATTCATGAAGCGGATATGAATCGTTTGTTCGAGCGCGGCTTGACAAACTCTGCCATGCAGGGCACTTATATCGCCTCGGCCCCGTATCCCGTTTCTCAAGTCGATTTCATGCGTGAAGTTCGCAGCGCCGTCGGCATGCCCATCGGACTCCCCGCCTTCTCATGGATGGTGCGAATCGGGGCCCGATTTCTGTTGCGCACCGACCCCGAACTTGCACTCTACGGTCGCTACGTCAAACCCAGGCGGCTCGAAGAGGAGGGATTTGAGTTTCAACTGCCCAAACTCCGCGAAGCGCTCCAAGAAATGCTGGGGCGCGAGGGAGACAAGTAGTCCTTTTCACACGCAGAGGCCGATCTGTTCTATGATTCCCGCACGTACAATGGCACGTCCTTTCATCTCACCGTCTTTCCAGGAATCTCGTACCTTTTCTGCTTCGCGCAATAATCCACCGTATTTTGACCGACAACGCGGTTCCGAATTCCCATACGTTTTTCAACGCACGAAATCCGTGTCATCTGGTCCATACGCTTTGTCGGAATCCGCGACCTTTGTGTCCTCCGTCTCGCATTCGCGTGATCCGCTCGTAACCATCGTTCGTTCGTAATTGAGCGAATCCCAAGAAGCCGACAATTCGCAACCTTGGAAGAATCATGCATGCCGTGCTGTTTTTACTCGCAATTGTCTCGCTGATCTTGATCCCGTTGGCACCGAAGCTGGTTCGGCTCAGAATTAGATTCCTCAGGTGGCTCCGTTGGGACTGGGCGGTCAACTTGGCCGAAAAATACTTCGATGGCCGGGTATTGATCTTTCGGATCATTCTACTCGTGATTGCAATAGTACTGTTCTATACCGGTTGGGAAGATCTGGCCGAGACTTCAGGCCGTTTCCAGCAATGACCGGGCAAGATGGGAAGGCCACACACTGAACTGCGAGCCGAAAAGTTCCAACCGTGTCCTGTTAACTCGACATCTGCAACAACACTGATGCTCGCGTCGGGGATCGCGGGGGGCTGTTTCTCTTTTGCGGGCAATGCTTTCCGGTGCATCAGCCGAAGTACAAGGTCGGACAATGTCTGAAGCAACAGGCAGTGACAATCCAACGAATTGACGTGGCCCCGTAAACGTGACGTTAGCTGAGAGAATCACCCATGCACGAGTACGAACATCGACAACCCGGTACGCACCTCCTAGTGCTGACGGGATTGAGTGGGGTCATTGGGGCCAGCGTCGAATGGCACTGTCATGCTGTAAAATGTTTCATGTGCAGTGTTTGCGAAGTTCGGCTCGAAGTACGTTTCTTGATTTTTGCATGAGTGGATAGCCATGTCTTC
>JBDONA010000439.1:0-17957 GCA_039831575.1 Fuerstiella sp.
CCCCGCTCGTTCCTCGCGAACCTCCCGTAAAGACAGCAGGGTGCAGATGTATACTTACCAGTGCCTGGAGGGAGAGTGACGTTTCGTGGTTTGCACTCACATCGTTTCTCTCGAATCAACGCAGCCCGCGCGCCACGTCCATGAGACACGGATCTAATCAGACAGCGCAACGGTCACACTGAGCCACTGCGGTTGTTTGGCTGTGTGAATCTGCTCTTCCAGCTCATCAATCAAGGGATCAAACTGAGCGATCTCACTGGCGTTGTTACCCTGTTCATGTTTGCGAAAGCCGAACAGGTAGGTGATGTTCTGCGGACGCCAGCGATGGAAGTACAGTTCGTTTCGACGAACCACCAGCTGCCGCAGATTCTCATACGTTGTGTTCTGCCGATCCGTATATCTGCCGACGTCATCGTCATTGTGCGGATGACGACTCAGCGACACCACCTGATCGTTCTCACCAACAATCTGAACCGCAGGCCATGATGTGGCGTTCGGCACTGGTTTGATCGCAATCCCGGTGGGAACTGCAGACACCGTAGTCCGGAGGAATTCAAATGTGACCAGTCGTTTCGTATCAGGATTCCACCGAATATTCCGCAGGACGCCGCCGACGGCCGACACACTGGTGGCTCCCACATTCACGCGCACCACCGGCTGCGCTGTCGCATGGTCAAAGATCCGCGCTGCCACAAGCTGAGCGACGCCGGCGTTACCGGCGTCGTTCCAGTGCATCCCGTTATCCGTCCATTTGCGGTTCAGTGCAATTCTGATTTCCGGATGGTCGGACAGGTCAGTGGGCAGAGGATCGGACGTTGACAACAGGATGTCCGCTCTGCGAAGCTCCTCGGCAAAGTCCGCAAACAGATCCACGTACAGGGCGCCGACGGAATCCGCGACCGTTTCAACAGCACGACAGAACTCCGCCACCCGGTTGTTCCAGTGTGACGGGTCGGGCAGCGGGGCGGCCATTGCTAGGAACGGATGTGGCGAAACGAAAACGATGTCCGCTCCTGTGGTCGTCAGATCCCGATGCAGTTGACGCAGCTGATCAGAAAACCGCTTAATCGCGTCCGGGCCGTCATCGAAACTCATGGCTTCGTTCTGACCGTAGAACAACATGATGGCTGACGGCTCTTCCGCGCGAATATGTTCAATCAGACGCTCGTAGCCCTTGGCCGGTGTGTCAAAGATGCCCCGGGATTCCGCGAAGACCGTGTCGGCACTCCAGCCGAGATTGCGAAACGTCACCTTATGCGGACTGGCCGCGGCCGTCAGAGCCGACTCAAGGTGACCAAACGTCTGAGCGCGCTCAACGAACGTCCCTCCGACCAGCAACACGTGATCCCCGTCACGAAACCGAAACGCTTTGCCCGCGCCGCGAGGCTGTGCCGACACGGGCCTCCAGTCAAGACGTCGCTGGCGATCGGGCGGCAGCGTGGTCATGTCCAGCCGTCCCGTCGATGCCACGGTTTGCCAGTCCGAACCGTTAAAGTCGGTCTGCTGCCAGCCAACCGGTGGCGGCGTTGGCGCAATCTTCCACTCCGTTTGATCCATGAGATTCTGTTGCTGACGGAAACAGCCGGCCCCCAGGCCCGTCGCTGCTGAGTGCTGCGGAACGATCGAGACCGCAACACAGTTCACTCCCTCCCGCGCAAGCGACGTGACATCCCACGTCAACAGGCCCCCGTCCATCGCACTGTTTTTCAGCAGACGTTGGCCGTTAAAATAGGCAGAAACAGAGCCTGATGCGGTGAGCCGGAGTTCCAGTGGGGAATTCATGGGGCCGCTGATTCGTACCGATTGCCGCAACCATGTCGGCGTATCCGCGATCGGTACCAGCAGGATATCAGAATTGCCGCGAACGTCGCCCGTACAGAAACTGAAGATTACCGCCAGGACGGCACCCAGCGGCCGGCTGCATCCGGGACTTTGCATACGAAGTTCATTCATTCGGGACCGTAACATTCAAAAAAAACGACGATGGATGGTAACAAACTTTCCTGCCGTTCTCTGCCATGTCACAGTGAGAACAGCACGCTGGATTCCTGGATATCGATGAAACTCAACGCATTTGTTCGCTATCATACGGAGGGTGTGGGAGTTCCAGGCCCTGATTGGGGGGGGGCTTCATCCGATAAAGTCGCAACGACGTCGGACCATGCCCCGAACCTGGTGATCCGCTGCCGTTGAACGCTGAAAAACACATGTCGGGCCTATTCAGGGCAGGAACAACACACTTCGAAGTTGGATTTCAGGAGCTCATTTGTGCCAGAACCGGGCGGTATTGCAGCAGACGAAAGCGATTCGTCAACAATGTCGACACCGGAACGCGCCGTTAAACGTCATGTTGGCAACGGATTGCGCCGGTGTGCCTTCCGCGCGACGGAAATGCTCAGATCTGCCTCACCGGCCCAGCTACACGGCACGGTCTGCCGCCTGTTGCAAAGTCAGGCACGTGCCATCGATGCGATCGACATTCAGCTGTTTCGTGTCCGACTGGATAACGCTGGCACCGGAAATGTAGGGTTGAGGTACCATTTCGGTCGGTCGGCAACCGACGACGACCTGGCGGCCCTGAAGCACTTTCAGTTTCAATTGCTGTCAACGGAAGTCCAGGAATGCCTGCGAGCCGATCAGATTGCCGAAGTCCGAGCGGGGTCCACCAGTGGCGGCCGACTGATTACGGGCCTGATGAAACAGCTGGATTGTTTATCATACATTCTGTGTCCGCTGCATGTGGACGGTCGTTTTCGAGGGATCCTGGGAGTTGCCTGTCGCACTGTTCATAATTACCCGGAAGACGACGAATTCTTTGAACTGCTGAAACTGAACGGTTCCATTCTGCTGAACAACGTCCTGCGAATCCGTCGGGAGCGGAAACGCAGCCGCAAGCTCCGGCAGTGGAAACGGATCGCCGATCAGGCGTGCGACTTTGCTTTCTGCGTCGATGATCGTTTCGTCATTTGCAACACCACAACGTTTGGGGCTGAAGAGGCCACGCCAAAGCTATTGGGGCTGCGCCTGACCGATGTTGTGGTGCGAAGTTTTCACCGCGAGTTGAAAGAGCAGATTCAAACGGCAGTGAAGTCCGGAGAAGTCCGAACCTGTGATTTTAAGATGTCACTTGACCAGTGTGAACCACGTTGGTTTCTGGCCAGAATCGAACCGGGCAGTACCGCATCCAATGCCTGGGCCACGCTGTATCTGACGGATAATCATTCGGACAAAGTGCTGCAGGAAGAAGTGCGGGATTTGACGGAACAGCTTGTCAAGGCGTCTCGCCTGAGTCTGTTGGGGCAGATGAGTACCGAGTTCTCGCACCAACTGAACCAACCGCTGCAGGCGATCCTGAACTATTGCAACATCGTGCAGCGACGCTTCCAGAAAGGTACGGCCAATGAGGACAACTGCCGAGACGCTCTGGCCAGTATTGAACAATCGGTAATCCACTCGGCCGACATCATTCAGGGAATTCGGGACTTCGTTAAATTCAAGGCGCTGCATACGGAACCCGTGCTGGTGGACGAACTTCTGCAGCAGGCCATCATGATGGTTCTTCCAACGACACGAGGCCGCGACGCAGACTTGTTTCCCGCACCCGAGTTTCCGGAACTGACCGTCATCGTCGACAAAGCCCAGACGACGCACGTGCTGGTCAACCTGATCATCAATGCGTTGGAAGCGTGCTGTGAACGCGGCACCGATCGCCCCCGCATAAAACTATTAGTCCATGCGGCTCCCGAACATGGGCAGGTCACAATCTCTGTCCGGGACAATGGCCCGGGACTGCCCACAGACGAAACCGACATCGTGTTCCGAAAGTTCTACTCCAGCAGAGAAGACGGGCTGGGAATGGGACTGGCGATCAGCCGTGACGTGTGTGAATCACAGGGGGGCAGCCTTAGCGCAGAGAACAATACGCCCGAAAAAGGATGTACCTTTCACCTCATCGCTCCGATCCATGGTGCGGCTGGAAACGACACCACTGAACTTGGAATCATCGATGACAGCTCGCTACCGGCAGATTAACACCCTCCAAAGTGGCCATCCCACGTGTATTCGCCTCGGAACGATCCGTTCTCTTGCTTTACATGCCTGTCTCGGTCAGCATTGGCACGCATTCGCTAAACCTATAGCCGAATTTGCTGGCCGTTGCTGATTCGCGTCTCCGCGACGACCGCCGACTCCGGTTATGCGTTCGATAAACGAATTGTTGTACCGGATGCGGTGTGGCTGCCGACAACATCGCTGTTTTCTCAGTGAATTTCTCAGTGAATTTCCTTCTGAATCAATCGGAGTTTCTTGAAATGGCAGATTGGCTGCAACGATTCGTTGATGACGGCACGATTGGGGAATCTCAGCTGGAAGAAGCCCGCTCGATGGCGGCCAACCTTGGGCTCACCGTTGAAGATGCGTTGACCCGACTGGGATATATCTCGGCCGCCGACCTGGGCCGAGCCCAGGCAGAAGAGTTCAACTATGAATACGTGGAACTGGAAGGCCTGCAGATTCCGAACAGCGTCATCGAATTGATCACGGAGTCCATGGCGCGGGAAAACATTGTGATTGCGACCAGCCTGGAAGGCGAATCCGTCGTGATTGCCATGCACAATCCGAACAATATCGAGATCCTGGACAAACTGCGGTTCGTGTTGAATCGGGACATCAAAGTCGTGATGGCCCCTATGGAATCTATCCAGGGGGCGATTAACCGGCACTATGGCCAGACGGAAACGGAGTCCGTTGACACCATGATCTCCGAATTCACGGAAACCCAAATCGACTTTTCCGCTACCGAGGCTCAGGCGGCCGTCCAGGGAGACGAGGACGATAGCGCGCCCATCATTCGATTGGTGAATCTGATGATCAGTGAGGCGGTGCAAATGCGGGCCAGCGACGTTCACGTCGAACCCTTCGAAGACCGCGTTCGCATTCGCTATCGCATTGACGGGTCGTTAATAGAACGCGAAAGCCCCCCCAAACGACTGCTGCCAGCCATTTTGTCCCGTATCAAAATTATGGCCAGCATGGACATTTCCGAAAAACGGCGGCCGCAGGACGGACGAATCAAAACCCGGATGGGGGCCAAGGAGTTCGACCTGCGCGTCAGTATCCTGCCCACAAACCACGGTCAGGCGGTCGTTATGCGTATTCTGGACCGCGACAACATTAAGATCGGCATCCGTAATCTGGGATTCAGCGAGGAAAACTACCGCAGCTTTCAGAATATTATTCGCCGGCCCAACGGTATCTTTCTGGTCACAGGGCCCACCGGATCCGGCAAAACGACCACACTCTATAGTGCACTCGGAGAGCTCAATCGGCCTGACCGCAAAATTATTACCGCCGAAGATCCCGTCGAGTATTACCTGCCGGGCATCAATCAAGTCGAAGTAAAACATGCCATTGGCTTCGATTTCGCGATGATTATTAAGTCCATGCTGCGTCAGGCGCCGAACGTCATTCTGGTGGGGGAAATCCGGGACACGGAGACCGGGGAGATGGCAGTACAAGCCAGTTTGACCGGACACTTAGTCTTCAGTACACTACACACGAACGATGCGCCCGGATCTATTACACGTCTAATTGACATGGGAGTGCAGCCTTTTCTGGTTGCGTCGTCTCTGATGGCGGTCATGGCGCAACGTCTGGTGCGCGTTGTTTGCGTCAAATGCAAAGAGCCGTATCAGCCGACACCAGAGGAAGTGGACCACTTCGAATTGACGTCCGAACAAATTGAAGGCAGTGATTGGGTGCGTGGGAAGGGCTGTAATAACTGTCAACACACT
Organism: Fuerstiella sp.; assembly: GCA_039831575.1. Lineage (GTDB taxonomy): Bacteria > Planctomycetota > Planctomycetia > Planctomycetales > Planctomycetaceae > Fuerstiella. Next base: position 5,793 of record JBDONA010000439.1, read on the forward strand.
GGGTATTCGGGGCGTCGAGCTGTATTCGAGCTGATGACAATGAATTCAACGCTTCGCGAGATGGCATTCAACAGTGAGCCATCGCAGAATATTCGGCGACAGGCTCGACTGTTCGGCATGCGAACGTTGGTGGATGACGCTAAAGACAAGGCGATGGCCGGACTCACTTCGCTGGCGGAGGTTTACAAACTATCCGGTGGCGGGCACTGAATCATCGCAAATTGCTGTTTTCTGGATTTCACAGTGGCCCACCGGCACAATACATCACCTGTCACAAAGCCTTTCTTTGTTCTTTCTTTGTAAAAAGCCTTGCTGCGGACCTGGAACACGGATGTCCCACATATTTCCAAACCACGCAGTGCCCCCTCGATCGGCGAGAGTATTTTTCCACCACGATCCAAACTCTACGGGCTCATTGCATCACCAACGGGGGCAGCTTGTTCTGTTTCCGGCGGCAGCTCGATTTTGGTTTTGGTTATGCCGCATCCGCAGTGTGCATTCATCCCCCGACGTCAACACAACTCATCCGATATCGCCGTATGCCAATCAGGCTGCGACGGGCTTGCTGTGAACAGGAGATAGTGAATGGCTCCGCGCCAACTTCAGATTGACAAACTGCTGGAAACGGTTGTCCGTGAAAAAATCAGCGACCTGCACATTGCCGTCGGTCAGCCGCCCGTCGTGCGTAAGAACGGACATTTAGTTCGCCTGGAGACCAAGACCCTGGAGAAGGAAGACACGGCGGCGCTGATGAAGAGCATTACGCCGGAACGCAATCAGCAGGAACTGCAGGAGCGAGGCGGGACGGACTTTGGTTTCGCTTTTGGCGATAAGGCACGTTTCCGAGTTTCGGTGTTTAAGCAGCGCGGCATGATCGGAATCTGTCTGCGGCAGATTCCGAACGAGTTTCTAACCTTCGAACAGCTGGGTTTGCCTCCGGTTGTCAGAGAGTTGATTCAGCGGCCTCGAGGTCTGTTTCTGGTGACCGGTCCGACTGGGTCTGGAAAGACAACAACTCTGGCCAGCATAATCAACTGGATGAATAACAATGTCGATCATCACATCATCACAATGGAAGACCCGATCGAGTATTACCACGAGCACAAGAAGTCGACGATCAATCAGCGTGAAGTTGGTGTGGACTGTCTCAGCTTTCCGGATGCTCTGCGTGCTTCTCTGCGACAGGATCCGGATGTGATTCTGGTGGGGGAAATGCGAGACCTGGAAACCATCGAAGCTGCGATCACGGCGGCGGAAACTGGTCACGTGGTCTTTGGAACGCTGCACACGACCGGTGCTCAGGGTACCGTCGACCGAGTCATTGACGTGTTTCCGACCGGCCAGCAGGAACAGATTCGCACCCAGTTGGCGAACGGGATCATCGCGATTCTCAGTCAGGCCCTGCTGCCACGCAAGCCCAAGGGACTTGTCGCGGCTTACGAAATGCTGGTGGTGACCAGTGCAATTTCGAACCTGATTCGCGAAGGCAAAACCTTCCGCATCAACTCTTCAATTCAGACCGGCCGCAAGTTCGGGATGATGCTGCTGGATGATTCGCTGTTCAATCTGTGGAAGAACGGCCTGGTGGAAGAGCAGACCATAATCATGAAATCGAACAACCCCGGCGAACTTCGCGCCCGGATTGAGCGAGCGAAAAAGGGCGTCTTTGAAGACGACGATGAAGATGACGATGACGACGACGACGATTAAGGCTCCGCTGGAAAGCCACCCCTTCGCCCTCTTCCCTGCACGGGCAGCAGTGACGTTCGCAATGCAGTAGACAGTAACCCGGTCCGGTACAACTTATGGCTCAACGCAAACTCGGACAAATTCTTGTTGATCTCGGTTATCTGACAGATGACCAGCTTTGGGACGTTCTGGAAGAACAGAAACAAAGCTCGGGCCTGATCGGACAGGTGGCCGTGCGCATGGGGATGGTGTCCGAAAATCAGGTCACTGAGGCTCTGGCGGAACAGTGGGGTATGCCGGTCATTAACCTGGCAGAAACCAATATTCCGCCGCAGGTGCTGGAACTTGTCCCGCAGACCATGGCCGAAATCTACAAGATCATGCCGGTGTCATTGCGCAACGACGTGCTGACCGTGGCCATGGCCGATCCTCAGAATGTCGCGGCTCTGGATGACCTGCGCAACTTTCTGGGTCATGAGATTCGCGGTGCTGTGTCCACGCTGGTGGAAGTCGAAGAGGCGATCGCTCGGTACTACGCGGACCGCGAAGAGAGTATCGAAGACGTTATCGAGGAACTGGCGACTGACGACGACGACGAAAACCGAATCCGCGGTTACGACCTTTCTTCGGAGGAGGAATTATCGGACGCGGCTCCGATCAAAAAGCTGCTGAACATGGTGATCCTGCTGGCCATTCGCGATCAGGCCAGCGACATCCACTTTGAACCATTTGAAGACGAATTCAAGATTCGGGTCAAGGCGGACGGTGTCCTCTACGAAATGGTGCCGCCGCCGCGCCATCTGGCCAACGCCATTATCTCGAGAATCAAGGTCATGTCCGATCTGGACATCGCGGAACGTCGTCTGCCGCAGGACGGACGTATCGAATTGAACGTCGGCGGCAACCAGGTGGACCTGCGTGTCAGCGTGTTGCCGGTGCTGTTCGGCGAAGCGGTCGTCATGCGGATCCTTGACCGAACCGTAGTGGCGCTGGACCTGAACAAAATCGGCATGGACGCGACCACGCTCAGTCGATTCCGCAGAGTGGTGGAGTTACCGAACGGGATCGTGCTGGTGACCGGCCCTACGGGCAGCGGCAAGACCACAACACTGTACTCCGCCCTGAACGAACTGAACGATATATCCACCAAGATCATTACCAGCGAAGACCCCATTGAATATGACATCGAAGGCATCATGCAATGCCCGATCAATCCGGACATTGGCGTCACCTTCTCGTCGATCCTGCGAGGCGTCCTGCGTCACGACCCGGACAAGATTCTGGTGGGTGAAATCCGAGACTATGAAACCGGGGAAATCGCAGTCCAAAGTGCGCTGACGGGGCACCTGGTGTTCAGCACGTTACATACCAACGACGCGCCCACCGCGATCACGCGACTGCGGGATATGGGAGTGCCGGCGTTCCTGATTACAGCGACGGTCGAAGCCATTCTTGCTCAACGCCTGGTACGCAGAATCTGCAGTGAGTGCCGTACTGAATTCGAGCCATCGGACGAGTTGCTGCAGGAGCTGCAACTGCCGCTGGACACCGCTCGTAAGTACAAATTCTACTACGGCAAAGGCTGTTCCCGCTGCAACAACACGGGGTACAAAGGCCGAGTTGGCATCTACGAATTGATGGAGGTCACGGACGAGATTCGTGACTGCGTGGCGTCGGAACAGTCGGCCGATGAAATCCGCGACGTGGCCAGAAACCAGGGTATGACCACACTGCGGGAATCAGGTTTGAAGTTGATTTTTGACGGCCACACAACGATCGATGAAGTGGTTCGCGAAACAGTTATGGAAGACGTTGAATAGCCTGGCTGCACGAACAGTCCTGTTCTGCCGCAGCAGAATCAAACACGACTGGCGGACGGCGCCAACACGCAGTTCCGCAGCAGGCTTAAACCAATTGGTCATGTAGCTTTACAGACAATTTTATATCACGGAACACGGTTTGCCAGTGAAGCATCAGCGGTTGTTGAAACCCATTCAGCGGCTGCGAAAGGTTTCGGCGGGTAAATCAGATTTGTAGCGAGTTGCTACGGTCAGCCTTTGTTGATGACGACACGTCGCCCGAATCTCTGCATTGAGTTGGGCGCGGTTCGAGATTAACGGCACAGTTGACAACAGTGAGTCCGTGGAAACGAACGTAGAGGTGATGTTATGCCCGTCTTCCAATATGAAGCAATGGACAGCACTGGTCTCGAGGTGAAAGACACCATCGAGGCTCCGTCTGAGGGTGAAGCTCAGACGATGATCCGTGAAAAGGGCTTCTACGTCACGAAGATCCGCGAGAAGGAGCGCAAGAAAAAGACCAAGGCAGCGGCGGCCAAGGGCAAGAACTCCAAGACCAAGACGTTCACCCTCGGTGGTGTGAAACCCAAGATCCTGTGTACGTTCACGCGTCAGTTGTCGACTCTGCAGGACGCCGGCCTGCCGTTGTTGCGAAGCCTCAGAATCCTGGAAGGGCAGAGCAAGCCGGGTGCCCTGAAGAACAGCCTGATGGACGTCATTGAAGACGTCGAATCGGGCAACACGCTGTCGGAAGCGATGGGAAAACAGCCCAAGTGCTTCGACAACCTGTATGTGAACATGGTGCGTGCCGGTGAAGCCGGTGGTGCTTTGGAAGTGATCCTGCAGCGGCTGGCGGAGTTCAAAGAACGAGCTCAGTCACTCAAACGCAAGATCACGGGTGCGATGATTTACCCGGCTGCGGTCATCACCGTCGCCGTTGGTATCGTGTCGTTCATCATGATGTTCATCATCCCGAAATTCAAAAAGATTTTTTCGGACTTTGGTACCGACCTGCCGGCCATGACAGAAATGCTGATCGGCTTCAGCGACTGGATGCTGAAGTACTGGTACATGCTGTTCATCGGGCCGATCGCGTTCTACCTGTTCATCAAGATCGTCAAGAAGAACGACACCGGGGCCTTCGTGGTCGACTGGCTCTCGCTGCGCATACCGCTCATTGGAAAAATTCTGCACCTGGGGATCATCGCGCGAATTACTCGGACGCTGGGAACGCTGATCGCATCGGGCGTGCCGATTCTGGAGGGCCTGTTGATCTCACGAGACACGGCGGGCAATCAGGTATTTGTGCGGGCGTTTGACAATATCTATACGGCGATCCGCGAAGGGGAAACCATCGCCGTGCCGCTGCGGGAAGCCCGCATCGTGGACGACATGGTGGTCAACATGGTGGACGTGGGTGAAGAAACAGGGGCCCTGGACGACATGCTCTACAAAGTGGCGGATGTGTACGACGAAGAAGTGGAAGTGAAGGTTGAGAGTCTGATCAGTTTGCTGGAACCGATCATGGTGGTGGTTCTGGGTTTAATCGTGGGGTTCATCGTGATCGCCCTGTTCCTGCCGCTGATTAAATTACTGAACGATCTGTCGTAACCAGGAGTCGTCGGTTGGCAGTCGACAGTTTGCAGTTACTGGCGACTCATTAATGCAGGAATGCTGACAACTGAATACTGAATTAAAGAACAATTCCATGAAACGCGTAACCAAACAATCAACAACACGCAGCGGCTTCACCCTGCTGGAACTGCTGGCCGTCATCACCATCATTGCGATTCTCACGTCGCTGATTTTGCCGGCGATTTTCGGGGCGTTCAGAACCGCACGCAATACCGAAGTACAGGCCGAATTCACACGACTGACTACCGGAATCACTTCGTTCAAATCGGAGTTTAAGCTTGAGCCATGGAGTGCGTTAATACTGACGGAAAACCCATCAGGCACACCATGGAATTCAACCTCAAGAACTCGTGTCCGCCGCATCTGGCCGCAGTTCAATTTCACGGCCAACCATGATTTCAATGGCGACGGCGATACCAGCGATGTGCTTACCATCAACGCATCGGAGTGTCTGGTGTTTTTCCTGGGTGGCGTCCGCATGCTTCAGCCCACCATTGGCAATTTGGGTTTCTCCAAGAACCCAATTAACCCGTTTACTCGTGCCGGCGAAAACCGCACCATTCCTTATGAGTTTGATCCTGCACGGCTGGTGGATACCGACGGCGACGGCATGCTGGAGTACGTCGATTCGCTGCCCGATCAGACGACGCCGCTACTGTATGTTTCCAGTAACAACGGTCAGGGCTACACAACGGCCAACGGATCGTTGAATTACTACGTGGAGGGGAATGGCAAGACCGCATGGAAGAAATCTTCGTTCCAGATCATTTCACCGGGTGAAGACGGTGAGTTCGGATTCGACCCGGCACCTAATCCATTCAACAGCAGTGGGGGAGCGTCGGACAGTCGGCCGAAATTCTCCGAAGGCGATGATGTGTCGCGTGAAGAAGCCGACAATCTCGCCTCCTTCAAGCCGGGCGGTACGCTCGGAAGGTAACCAGTCACAGCCGCGAAACGGCATCAGCACACAGCCATGGGTGTCAGCCCATGAAATCAAAACGACACCGGAACAAAGCCGTAACACGGCGACAGGTCAACACAAAACAATGATCATATCACACCCCCACAATCAGAATCGCAGCGGCTTCACGCTGATCGAACTACTGATGGTGGTGGCGATCATTGGCTTCCTCATGACAATCAGTGTTGTCGTCATGTCCGGCATTACAGTTCAGGCCGAAGAAGAAGCCACCAAGACGACCGTACTTAAAGTCACGCGATTGTTGGAGCAGCGAATCGAAGCATTCGACCGAGCGTTCAAGGGCAACCGCCGTGACGATTACGTCCGGGGCACAGTTGGACTGCTCAAAGCAATCGACGGACGTTTCGACTATTACGACACTCATCCCGACGAAGCACCTCCTGCCATCCTGCTGCTGGCTCGAAAAGCCGGGTTTCGCTTTGAGTTTCCCCAGCGAATGGCAGAACTGAATGTTGGGGGAGGAGCAACGCCCACAGCGACCGGCCTTACCGCTGCAGTGACGGATTCGACGGTCGGTCTGCCGTTCGTGTTATACCGCAAATCGGCCTACCCGATCGCAACTCAGCAGCTAATTGACGAGGGAAATGCCAGCCCCAGCCGCCCCGAGGTCAACGCCCGAGTTTCATCCAACTGGGCTGTTCATCTGGCTCATGAGATCGAGGCCAAGGCAAGTGAAGTCGTCCATGGGACTGAAAGTTCGGAATTGCTGTATTTCACCCTCACGCAGAGTGGCACGTTTGGTTCCTCGCCTGTCGACGCTGACCAGTTTACCCCCTCTGAGATCGCCGACACAGATCTGGACGGTTTTCCGGAATTCATCGATGCCTGGGGCCATCCCCTGAGGTTCTATCGCTGGCCCACGAGGTTGTTTGATCCCACCGCCCCCAATCCATTTAGACCGAACTTCGACATCGTTAACGACAACACAGAAGTAGACCCCACTCCCGATAACGACGAGAGTGATGATCTTCGTGAGATTCTTGTGAAGGAACGGGAATACGCAGGCTTGCTTGTAAAAGGGCTTCCACCGTCACCGTTCGCCATCGGAGGGGCAACGCAGCGAGATCTGATGCTGGTTGACCCGGACGATCCGGTGGGCATTCTGTACACGTTTATTGAAGACCCCAAGTATACGGACATGGGGATTAATCTGACTCGGGAATACAACGAGGCAAACTATCACACTCCCGACACGTACCACGCACCTTTGATCGTGTCAGCTGGCCCCGACGAACTGCTGGGGTTGAGAGAACCGACAGAAACAGATTCCACGAAGGGAATCTTCGGCAACCTTGCACAGTACGCGGGCACATTCACGCCAGGTTTCTCAACGGGACCGCTGCCGTCAAACACCGTTGTCGATCAGCTCTTCGACAATATCACGAACCGAAACCGACGGGCAGGAGGCAGAAGATGATGCGCGATCTGCACCTACAAACGCGGCAACGACCCGGCTTTACCTTGGTGGAGCTGCTGGTGGTCATCACTATCATGCTGATCATCATGTCGATGACCATTTCGGCCGTAAACTTCGTCCGTGACAGTGATCGGGTGTCTGGCGCGGCAGGACAGTTTCAGTCGTTTCTGGCCGGAGCCCGTGACCGAGCGATTTACAGTAAAGAGCCGCGCGGCGTCAGGCTGTTTATAGAGCCCGCAGCACCAGGCAGTTCAGGCGCGGGTGCAGAAAGCCGCACCATTTCGGCGATGGCCTACATCGCGCCTGGTGGGACATGGGGAGCTCCAAAAAATTCCAGCCGCATCGACATCATGCGGATTGACGGAAACATCTTCGATGAAGACCCGAAACGTGGTGGGATCTCCGGCGTCGATGCGGACGGAGATTTTGAGGACGACGCAGATCTGCTGATCAAAATTCGGGGTTTCAATAATCCCGGCTGGTGGAATCTAAAGCGTCGCGGCTGGCTGACGGACGGCCTTCGTATGCGGATTCCCTCGGGACCGACTGGCAACTGGTATACGATCAGGACCGGACTGATAGACACGTCCGTCGCCCCTGCCGACGATCAGTATTTGATCCTTGACATTCCCTACCGCCACACGGGAAATTCCGGACAACAGATCGCGTTTAAGAATCAGACCTACGAAATCGAATTACCTGCTCGCATCCTCCCGCAGGATCCACTGCTGTTTCCGGAAGGCGTTGTGCTTGACCTGGACGGTTCCAACGTACCCGACATCTGGCGTCCGGCAAGCACGGGGAACAGCCGGTATTCCGGGTTCATGGACTTGGTATTTTCGCCTCGCGGTAACGTGATCGGCGATGCTGCGGCGAAGGGCGTCTTACACTTCTATGTGTGTGATTCCGAGGACTCTCTGTTTCTAAAGGAGCAGCTAATCAGCTCCATCGGGCTGCCTGCTTTTGATGTAATCGTGGCTTCCGGGGCCCCATTTGTTCCGACCGACGAAATTGATCCGACTGTCGTGAGTTGGCTGACATGGGATGGAAAATACATTGTCAAGGACAGACGAATCGTGACGTTATTTGCTCAAACGGGTGCGATTTCAGTGCATGGCGTCAATGCGTATGTCGGCGACACCGGTGCCTCAAATCCGGACACAAACAACGACGGTATCGCTGACGATCCATTCCGATTCGCCGAAACCGGTGAGGTGGCGAAATGAGATATACGCAACAACAACACCTGGCCGATGAAGACGTCGACATGACGAATGCCCGACACGGTGTGACCCTTGTCGAAGTGCTGATGTCACTCATGATCATGAGCATCGGAGTTTCGTCCGTTGCCGTGCTGTTCCCGATTTCCATGCTGCGAGCCCTGCAGGCCACGCAGCTGACGAATGCCGCCATCACGAAGTACAACGTAGAAACACTGCTGGATGTCAGGCCCAACCTTATTTTTGACCCCGATAACGACGGCAACCTGGTCGAACATTTTCGCCGCCGAAATGACCGCAACTATGTAATCGACCCTGTTGGTTTCTATACACATTTCGCCGACGGGAACTCTGCAGCAGCCACAACTTTTGGAAATAATGGTACCGGCCCGGCCGGCAACATCACTCGCTGGGGCGGCGGTCTGACGGCCACCGATGGCGGCAACCCCGGAACGTCACCCGCCCATGCCAGAGCCATTCGAATGATCGCCCTGAACCTGGCGAACCAAGGCGACGGCTGGGAGACGCAGGTCGACACTCAGGCAGGCAACGTGACCGTGGCAGGATTGGTTCAGTTGCTGACGGACAACGACCTGACTCAGGTGCCCACATCTGCCTTGCTCTTGCCGAAGGATGGCAACGGCGGATATCTGGTTGAGGATCCCGAGTTCTATCGTATTGTTCTGTTCTCTCAGAGCGGCAAGTTCAGCCAGGCGTTTCCTCTGCTGAGCCTCGATACATCGACTAAGGTCGCGTATTACACGGAAGACCTGAACGGCAGCGGTGGTATCATCCCCGACCCCGGTGAAGACTTCAATATGAACGGGACACTCGATAAGCGGTCGTTGCCGCGCGAATTTCGAGTCGACCTGGACGGCGATGGACTACTGGAACCGGGAGAAGAAGTGGCTTCTCGTGTCCTGCTGCAATCACGCAAAGTCAGCGACTTTTCGTGGCTGCTGAATGTACGACGAAGAAGTGATGGGATCGCTCGCAGTATTGATGTGGTCGTCCGCTTTAATGATGGCGTCGACGTGACTGATGAACGCTTGTTTCAAGCCACGTTCCTGGCCGGGACCAGAACCGTAGGCGTAAGAAAAGCAGATGGTGGGGCCACCGAGCCCAATATCCGCAAAGGGAAATTTATCTTCGACGCAAATAACGGCGTGTGGTACCGCATACAGGACGTGCAGGAACCGCCACTGGTCAACCCACCAGCGACGCCATGGGGCAATTACGACTATCTGGTGACGCTGGAGACATCAATACGTGCCTCCGAAGGCGCTGGGGCCGATGGTTTTGACGACGGCAGTCTGAACGGTAGTAAGACTAACGGCTTTGGTGGCGCCATGTTCCCCGCCGGAATTGTTGATGTGTACCCCATGGGATCACGGACCATTCCGACCGAATTATTGAATCTTGGCTTCTGATCGCAACGACACGAAAAGAACGCAGCCGGTACACGGCTCATGAAGAATTCAAAACAAAGCCGCGAAGCGGCACAAACACGTAGCCATGGGCGTCAGCGCATGGAATCAGAACAAAAAAAATGAAGCCAGGACTATGAACGCTTCAATATCAAATCAGAAACGAGTGTCAGCCCATCGCCGGGGTTTTACCCTGGTCGAGATGCTGGTCTCCGTGACGCTGGTGCTGTTGATGATGACGATGTTCACCGCCATTTTTCAGATGGCCACCGACGCCGTCAGCAAACAGCAGGGCATTGCGAAGAATGATCAGCGGGCACGTGCACTGACGACAATCCTGAGAGCAGACCTCGCTAAACGGTCATTTCGGTATGTGCAGCCATTCTACCCTAATGAGAATTCCGGCACGTCGCCGACTTCGTTCGGCCAGCGTGCGGGTTACATCTACATCTCCACAAATGATACAGACAGTGGTCAGGACGATCTTTTTCAGTTCACTGTCAATGCCCAACTGACGCACGAAAACACAGACGACTCTCAATTTTTCGGGTCGTCAAAACTACTGTACGATCTGACGGCCGATCCCGCCTTTGCCGGCACGCCGCGAAGGACGACTCTTAGCCGCAATCCGAATCAGCCGGATGCCGACGACGCCAATCTTGACGCCAACAACGTTGCCGGTTCGTCCGCTGCGGAGATTTCGTACTTCGTCCGCAATGGCGCGTTGTATCGACGCGTGATGCTGCTCCGCGATCCCTTGCCGGACGGTGGCGGCGATCTCAGCATTCAACCCATCAGCATAGTGGGGGACAATCCATACACGGGTACCATTGGATCTGGCGGTGCATTCGCTTATGTCCGGACACCATTGGCAGTGAACAAGACCGATTCGTCAAACATTAATCACTTCGCACTGGCGGCGAGTGATGATGCGCCTGCTGCCTGGAACGTAAATGCAACAAACGACTTCTGGGCGCATTTTGACTTTGCGGCCACGCCGGTTTTCACGGCGGGTTCTCCGTCACTACCCACAGATGTTCAATTCATTGGCATCGATGCCTTGTCCAACGACGACACGTCACCGACGGCGACGTCTCTGGGAATTCCCTGGGTGCGATTTGGATTTAATGCGGTCAGTGGGCTCTCGCGGGAGCATGATAATCCGACAGAACGGCTGTTTATTGGACGTTTCACCCATGCAGAAACGTCTCATCCGAATTTCAACTGGCCTCTGGCCCCATGTCGGAACGCAAATTCAGATGAGGTTTCTGTGCCGTTGATGTCAGGAGAGAATTTTGCAGACCTGAACAGCGGTGCGTTGATCGGAAACGGCAACCCGATGGATCTGATGAGCAACCAAATGCGTCTCACTCCGACTGTCGGCAGTCCGTCTACCGGCGTCATCAATCAATTCCGAGGCAGTTCCGGACGCGGTGGTGTCAGAAAGGTGGAAGACCTTTTGCTGGCCAACGTGCATGAATTCAGAGTGGAAATCTGGGACGATCGTTTGCAGCGTTTTGTTGTTCCGTCCCACAGTTTTCGAACTCAGATACAGGATTCCGGCGGCAGCACAGTGGTGATCCATGGAGACTACAATACCTCGCGACGAATCAATCAAAACTATGGCCCGTCACTACCGATCAGTGGGGCGTCTCGGGCACGCAATCATGTATTTGACACATGGACACCGAACGGTTTGACCACCGTGCCGATCAGGACATTCGATTTCGATGGCAGTGGGACCGTTAGCCAGAACGAGGCCAGTCCGCCGTTCATTCCCTATCGTTATTACCCACCGCGGCAAAGCGATTCACCACCTGGGCCGTCGGCGGCTTTCATGCCCGATCCAGCCGGTGAGATCGACCGCGGGACGGGGGTGGCAACCAACAGAGGATACTGGGTTTCCGGCAACAGCTACGCTGCTGGAGATGTCGTGTTTGCCGTACCGGCAACTTTTGTGACAGCTGGTGTGTTTGGATGGGATGCGGATGGCGAT
>JBDONA010000846.1:0-3987 GCA_039831575.1 Fuerstiella sp.
ACACGACTCATAGCCACGAGTCCTTTAGCACGGTCTCAGTCTGATCAGCGTTGAACTTCTCCAGTTTCTGCTGCAATGCTGCATCACTGGTGGCAAGGATCCGCACGGCCAGCAACGCCGAGTTCTTTGCGCCGGCAACACCGATCGCCAGTGTTCCCACGGGGACTCCGGCAGGCATCTGTACAATCGAAAGCAGCGAATCCACGCCGTTCAGCACCCGACTCTTCACAGGAACTCCCAGCACGGGCAATGTGGTCAGGGATGCCACCATGCCAGGCAGATGTGCCGCGCCTCCGGCGGCGGCAATAATTACCTTCAAACCACGTGCTGACGCCTTGGACGCGTATTCCACCATCCATTTCGGGGTCCGGTGAGCTGAAACAACGCGACTTTCGCACGGTACGCCAAAGTCGGCCAACAGTTCCACCGCGGGCTGCATGGTTTCCCAGTCGGATCGACTGCCCATAATCACGCCAACCAGCGGCTCAGGGGTCGAAGGATCTGCTGCGGATTGACCGCCCGAAGATGACATCGGTTATGCTTCCATTTTGTGAAGATATCGGACAGGCAACATCGTAGAGTCAGACGGCAGAATCTCAAGTCTGCTGACCGCATCAGTTTCGCCGATTACCAGTCACCGACGCTTCCATCCGCATAGAAGACGCGCTGAGGCACTTCCTGCTGGAACGGGTGTTTTCGAACCTCGTCTTCGTTGATTTCGATCCCCAGCCCCGGACGCTCGTTCGGCGTCACACTTCGGGTCGACGGATCCACAACGAAACCCTCATCAACGATGTCATCCCGCCAGGGCACGTCGTTGTGTACCGATTCGCAGATAATGTAGCTCGGTTGGGAAAACCCGAACTCCAGTGACGCTGCGGTACTGACCGGCCCCTGAGGATTATGCGGCGCCAAAGCGATGCGATAGGCGTCCGCTAATGCGGCGATCCGTCGTGCCTCCGTGAATCCACCACAGTGCGTTATGTCCAGTTGACAGATTTCGCAGGCATGGGCCGCAAACAGATCGCGAAAGGCAGCAAGGTGGGTGATGCGTTCACCAGTCGCAATGGGCGTGGTCACCGCTGCATTGATGGCCGCCAGACCGTCGATACTTTCCGGCCAGCACGGTTCTTCAATGAAATACAATCCGTACCGGTCCAAAGCCTGTGCGAACTTCAGCCCCATGGCCGGTGATGGTCTCGCATGGCAGTCGACCATGATATCGATCTCGTCTCCCACCGACTCCCGCATCGCAGCGACACAGGCTTCCGCAGCTTTCACCGGTCGCAGCCCTTCAATCGGCATCGTCGGTGGCACGGCCATGGACTTGAACGCCGTGAACCCATCGGCGACGGCCTGTTGAGCCAGGTCGCCAAACATGCGTGCGTTGTCCACAGGTGTCTCATAAAAGTTCTCCAGGTTGCCACCGCCCAGATGGCAGTATAGTCGAACCGAATCACGCACCGGGCCGCCCCAGAGTTGATGGCACGGCACGCCGTGAAGCTTTCCAACGATATCCCACAGCGCGATATCAATTCCGGCGATGGCAGTCGACCGCACGATGCCACAACCATGCCAGAAGTGCTGTCGCCACATCATCTGCCACAAATGTTCAACGCGAGTCGGATCTTCTCCAATCAGCAACTGCGACACATCTTCGACCGCACCCACAATACTGCGAGTGTGCCATTCCAGCGTCGCTTCGCCCCAGCCGAACAGTCCCGGCTGATCGGTCACGACCTTCACAAACACCCAGTTTCGCATGCGGGCATGACACACCAGCGTTTCAATTGCCGTGATCTTCATCGTGATTCCGTCAATGAGGGCAAAATCAGCAGCAACACGTGACGCGGCCACTGTTTCTCTTTATCCTGATGGGCATCCTACCGGTTACAATTCGCCAACGCGACCTTCCCCTCCCCCACGGAATTGGCAATGAAACAGCGAGCACTTTGCATCGCCGCCCTGTGCATTCTTCTGACGATCACTGCCCACCCTCTTCGCGCCGCAGATAAGGTGGACTACCTGACGCAGATCAAGCCTCTGCTGGCGACGAAGTGTTACGCCTGCCACGGAGTCCTGAAACAGGAGTCCGGACTGCGACTGGAAACCCGAGCGCTCATGACTCTGGGCGGCGACAGCGGGACGGCCCTCGTCGTCGGTGACGCGGCCGCCAGCATGATACTTGAACGCGTGACCGCTGACGAAGATTCACGCATGCCACCGGCGGAAGACGGTGCGGCATTGACACCGAAACAAATCGCCCTGCTCCGCAACTGGATTGCATCCGGTGCCATCGCTCCTGATGAAGAAATCCCGCTGGCCCCGACCGAACACTGGGCCTTCCAGCGAATCGAACGTCCGCCAGTCACCAGAAAAAACTCTTCCACGAACAAAATTGACGACCTGCTGGCCGCGAAACGTCAGGCACATGGTCTGAAGACTCAGCCTCCAGCCGAACGGTCCATTCTGATTCGACGACTGTACCTCGATCTGATCGGACTACCTCCGTCACTCGAGCAAATCCACGACCAGCGTCCCTGGGACGTTATCGTCGATGAACTTCTGGCGAGTCCGCATCATGGCGAGCGGTGGGGACGGCACTGGATGGATATCTGGCGATATTCCGACTGGTATGGTCTGGGAGCTCAGTTGCGTAACAGCCAGAAACACATCTGGCATTGGCGCGACTGGATCGTGAACTCGCTGAACGCTGACAAAGGCTACGACCGCATGATCCATGAGATGCTGGCCGGTGACGAAATCGCTCCGGACGACCCGGACGTCGTGGCGGGAACGGGATTTCTGGCGCGTAACTATTACCTGTTCAACCGCACAACATGGCTGGACAGCACGATTGAACACACCGGCAAAGCGTTCCTCGGCCTGACGCTCAACTGCGCCAAATGCCACGACCACAAATACGACCCGATCACTCACGTTGACTATTACAGCTTCCGAGCAATCTTCGAACCGCATCAGGTGCGTCTTGATCCTGTGCCCGGTGTGACCGACTTCGAAAAAGACGGCTTACCTCGTGTCTTCGACGATCACCCGGACGCCGAAACCTTCCTGCACCTTCGCGGCAATCCCAAGGATCCGGACAGCGAGACAAAAATTAGTCCGCGAGTTCCCGAGATACTCGCCAGCTTCCAGCCAAAAGTCAAGCCCATCGCGTTGCCAGTCACGGCCTACGCGCCAGGTGTCCGCGAATATGTGCAGCAGGACTATCTGCAGGCCGCTCAGAACTCGATCGCGGTAGCTGAAAAGGGACTGGCTGCAGCAAGAAAGCGACTGGCCGAATTGCCGAGCAAGTCACCACGTAAGTTCAGCAGCGGGGCGGTCACAGATTTCGTGTTCGCTGACGACTTCGAAGCGCCCAACCCCGACGCCTGGGAAGTTGTCGGCACTGGCTGGAAGTACAAAAACGGATCACTGCACCAGACCATCGCCACCCGCGATCCACAGTTTGTGCGTTTCAGGAAGTCTCTGCCACGCGACTTTGATATCAGTTGCCGTTACACGACCACCGGCGGGACGACATACAAATCGGTCACATTTCGTTTTGACGAATCAGACGACCGAAAGTACGACAACTTCGTTTACACCAGTGCCCATGCCCCTGGCCCCAAAGTTCAGGTGGCATACACGCGAGGCGGCTCGAACACCTATCCGCCGCAGGGCCGGGCCGCTCATCCGATCACGGTCGGTGAACAATACGAACTTCGATTCGCCGTGCGTGACCAGTTGGTGAATGTCTGGCTCAATGGAAAATTCATGGTCGCGTACTTGTTCCCCGACCGCCGACCGGACGGCCGCTTCACTCTGTCCGGCTTCGATGCGACGGTTGCTTACGATTTGATCACGATCAAATCACTGCCAGCGGACGTGAAACTTGTCGACGCAAAAAACGCAGCTGCGCCGTCGCCTCAGGATGCAGCGGCAGCGGTGAAGATTGCAACGGCGAAGCTGCAAGCGACTGAAGCA
>JBDONA010000441.1:0-3986 GCA_039831575.1 Fuerstiella sp.
CAACACCGCGTCGGACGCAATTTCTTCCACTAACCTCCCAAGCATCCGATAATGGTCTGCTACTAACCCGGTTACCTCAACCCCCGCACATCACTTTCGAGACGCTCGGACCATCGCCACAATGCCAGCCTTCACCGCATCAGGAAGGTTCGTCCAACGCTCGATGATCGCTCGCAGATCGGGGCATTCTGTCCGAAGTGCTGCGCTTTCCGCTGCGCGCTGGATTGCCGTTTGCGGTTTTTCCGGGGAAACAACGACCTTGTTCGACTCCCCTAGGGGGTACTTTGGTAGTTTCACTAACCGTCGGTAGGAACGTCACTTGCGACGTAACTCCCGACGGTTCTTTTGGTTCTTGCGATTCCGTGCGATGGGCCGCTGATTGGTGCGGCGCTACTTTTGACACGTTCTGACAAGTTGTAGCGCCGGTTTTGGCGCGCTGGGCTTGCTCGAAGTGGGCGTCAGTCACTTGCAAGTAGTGTTTGCTGGCAACTCGTTCTGTGTTGCCAAGCCAAGATGTGACGACGTGCAACGGATATTCGTTGGCAAGCTCCGTTTCGCGAGAGGCCCGTAGGTTCTGGAAAAGTCGCTCCCATGGCTCAATTCCCGCTCGTCTCAGAATCCGCTCGAATTGCGTTCGAAGATTCGCATTCCTCTGGCGATACTTCGTGATGACGTACAATGCTCCGTCGGCCGCTTCCTCGAATGCTCTTTCGAAGAGCGAGCGTAGTTCGGGAAACAACGGAGTTACTCGATATGGCTTGCCTTGCCTCTTTGTCTTCGGCGACGTAACGGTGATTCTGCCCGCTTCCCAGTCGATGTCAGCCCACGTCAGCGCCAACACCTCGCTTGGACAACGAAGGCCACCGTACCGAGCCAGGGCGATTATCAGCTTCCATTGCGTGTCAGGGGCAATCTCAATCGCACGATCAATGATTTGCTGTTCAATAAACCGCTTGCGGCTCTCGTTTACCTCCCCACCGGCCGTCAGGTGATGAAACGGATTCAGCCGCACCAGCCTCTTGCGTTTGGCCATCAGCAAGAAATGTTTCGCGTGTTTCACGGCCTTGCTGATCGTTGCATCGCTGTACTTTTGGTTGACCAACCACTGCCGCCAGTCGTCGGCTTCGCCTGTCGTGATCACGTGCATCGGCCTTTTGGCCCCAAAGTAATCAACCAACTTCTTTTGGCTGTTGCTGAAGTTCCGCACCGTGTTTTCGCTTGCATCTTCGCGGCTGGCAATGTACATCTGGATGAATGCACCCAGGGTGCTACGTTCACGGGGATTACACAGGCCAGCATTCGACAACAGTTCCGTCAGTTTGTCCGTCGCTTCATCGTGAAGCCAAACCTGTGTCTTCGCCGGGACGTGCGAACCATGTTTGGCCGCGTCGACCAGGTTCTCGATATGGCTCGCCACGTCGTTCGCATGGTTGCTACTAACTCGCCCAAGCCAGACCGAATGCCGCTTTCCCGCCGTATCGTAAAACTGGATACGGTAAAGCCACTTCCCCTTGCGGTCCTTTTGTCGTTGAACTCCTGCCATAGCTCACTTACCCTTTCGATTTCGGCTTGCGTTCTATCGCAATCCGCAGCCCAAGATACTCACAAAGTAAGTCCAGGTTATCCAGGGACAGCCCTCGCGTACCGTGGTAAAACTTCGCGAGCGTAGATTCGTCGATGCCTGTGTCCTGGGCGATTCGGTATCGCGTCAGGCCGGAATCGTCGATCGCCTGTCTAACTTGGTCGGTCATTTTCTTCGGTCGTCGTTTAGCCATACACGGATCATACCAAATACTGGGCGTATGGTCCAGCTTTGCTGTTCCGTGCGAATCCATGCGGTGAAGGCCTCTAGCCGCCGATCTAACGTACGCAATCGCCTCGGGTGTCTTCGGTCATGGATCGCCTCTGGCATTTATTCTGGGCGTATCTGTGTAGTCGATTTTCGATCACTGTCTGGATTGAGGGTGGGCGCGGGCAAGACCGTTACCTTCGGTCCCCGTCCACGTCGCCGATCCACTTGCACGAGTCCAGCCGACTCGAAGCCCCCCAAGAGGCGTCGCGTCGCCCGGGTGGAAATACCGAAGTCTCGCAGCACCCGTGCCGTAAGCCGAACCCGACTAGATCGCTCCACACCGACCAGCCACCATATCGCCCAAGCCAGATTTCCGGCCTTACCACCGAAGGACAAGGCCACCCGCAGCCATTCGTAAGGGATCGGGCCGCGAATAAACCGACCACCTTGTTCGTGTTTTGGAATTGGGCGCAAGCCAGTAACTTCCCTCCGCTCAGTCCGTGCCACAGACCGAAGGGCCCGCTGTCGGCCTAGCAGTCCGTGAACGTCTTGGTTAGTTCCAACAAAACGTGTCGGATCGATCATCCCTACCTACCTATCTAAAGAGACTCTATCTATAAGACTTCTTTATGAGACTGTACGGGTGGGACAAACTGGCCGTTCTGGTCGGCCACTTCGTCCCTTTCGGTCGGCCAGTTTGTCCCACCTTGCTCACTGTCCCAAGCCAATTTCAGCACCCGTTCCCACATTATCCAACCGCGTTTTTCGTCCATGTACCGCGATGGCCAACGCACCACCTCCGCGTCGGTCGCCAGCTCAAAACCGTCAAGAACGATCCGACTTGCTTGGGCCATGATGGACTGGGTTTCGACGACAAGACTATCGATGTCAGCAGAAGGGCCTTCGATCAGAATAGCGTCATGCACTGGCGCACAGACGCGGATGCCGGCCTCTGTTGCCATTGAGCAAGCAAGACGCAGCATTTCAGCGCCGTTGGCCTGCATTGGAAAGTTGGCGAGGGATCGGGGGTTTGAATCGTCCGTAGTTGTAAGTCGCCAACCGAACACCGTCTGTATCTCACCCGTCAACATTGATCTGTCCACCTGTAGCTGCGACCACTTCCAGAATGTTCTGTATGCGACCTGGTGGGCCCGTAGTAGGTTTCGAGCCATCGCGATCTGTCCACCAAGTGAGTGAGCTAGTCCGTGTTCCTGCATTCCGTACTGAACCGCTAGGGCACATATTTTGAACCGATTACGTTCGTCCGGGTGTGTTTCCTTCGTTGCGTTGGACGGGACGGCACCGGCCTGCTTTGCGAACGCCAGGTAGGGATCACCACTCGAATACGCTTGCTTCATTGTCGCATCGCCCGACAAGGCTGCTGCGATGCCCATTTCCTGCTGGGACCAATCCACATAGGCTATCGCATTGTTCTCAGTCGGCTTGATGAGGCCGCGTAGCCAGACGGATGGACCGAAGATAAACCGATTGTTTGAAGGTTGGTTTCTGCTGGTCCTGGAACTAAATGGGGACAGCAAACACCGATTTCTACCATCCGATCCAACCGATAGTTTTTCAAGTTTCATTTCCGACAACGAATGGCGTAACTCCCTCAGAGCGGATACCTCAGGATATTTCCTGGCCTGTTGTCGAAACGTATCGCCGTCGAGTGCCAGCCGCCCCATTGCTGTCAACGGCCAGGGGATACGACGATCAGCTAGCCACTGTCCAAACCGGTCTTGTTTGAAAGTTCGACCATCAAAAACGCCGTAATCGCGATCTACGTCTGCAATCAGACGGTCCTTGATGGTGTCCCAGTTGCGTCGAAACAGGCCAAGTGTGTCTGTGTCGATGGGGGTACCAACAAATTCCATGTTCGCCACAGCTGCCATGTATCGGCCGCGAAGTAGGGCTCGCGGTAAGTCGATATTTGGAAGCATTCGGGGCAACAGATCGGCGAGTGCATCAACGTCCGTCTGGCAATAATCTAGAAGGTCCACCTCTTCAGATTCCGTATACGGCCCACCACTCATTGCCAGTTGTCGCATCTCATCTTTCTCAGTCGCTGCGATGCAATCCAATCCGTAATAAGCCAATGTGTTCAGCAGGCCGCGTTGCACACCTAGTTGGCCGTTCGTTTGCCCCCGCTGTTCAGTCCACAAATCAAGAATTCGTTTGGGGACGTCCCAACCTA
>JBDONA010001012.1:0-3972 GCA_039831575.1 Fuerstiella sp.
GTCTGCGGAGCGTCCGGAAGTCTTCGAGAAGCCGTCTGTGCGGCAGCGCCAGTAATCCGTGACGCTTCGTTGGCTTACTGCGATCCGGAATTCTCGTTTCGCCGGCTTTGTGAATCCAGCTTGTCGGGACGGCTCGGCTGCAGGGAACGGCCGCCGCCCGACAAACTGCACAGAGCCGAACATCCGGATATGCTATAAGCGCCAGCGAGTGGGTCTCGTGCGTGCGTGAAACACACGTGCTTGCGCTGCGTGCTTAGATCATAAACGGCAAAGTGTCATGAGTGCTCACCAGCAGAGCTGGTGGTTTACGATCGAAAATTGAGCAGGATCGCCAAGGATATAAGAACAGTCTGTGAGTTCATGTGCAGCAACTCCCAATAACACCCCATCGAACAAACGTCCTGTGCAAAGCGTTTAGTCCTTGATCACGGGCGCCAGGTAGATGTTCCTGTACATCACGGACGTATGGTCGCCCTGCAAATGGATGGGGCCGGGAGTCGTCGGATCGGTATGGATGGCTCCTCCGGTGGGACCATTCACGGGTTGGTTATCGATCACCTTCACGCCATTTAGGACCACCGTAAAGTGCCGATCGACCAAAGTAATGTCGTAGGTCTGCCACTCGCCTGGCTCTTTGCCCGCATAGACGGACGGACGAATTTTCGAGTAGATGGCGCCCACTCCCCGATTACCTTCTGTCCGGGGATCGCGACCGGAGACCTGCGCTTCATACATGCCTCGCAAATAGACGCCGCTATTGCAATGGGCGTCAATCCTGAACTCGATGTGCAGCCAGAAGTCATCGAATAGCGATTCCGTCTGCAAATTGCCATAGGCTCCCGTGGAAGCGAAATCGGTCTTGGGCGTGTCGTTGACCAACACTCCATTTTCGGCTCTCCAGCCATTGTTCTTTTCGAGATTGTACAGGCACCAACCCGTCAAATCCTTGCCATTGAACAGCGAAATCGGGTGACCGAATCGAACCTTCGACAGGTCCGGGCGGTCAGGCATTGGAGGGAATTTCTTTCCCGTAAAGGTAATGCGATCGTACGGCTTCTGCAGCGAGTCGTTCGAAATCAAACCATCCAATTTCCCGTTCTTCAGGCCGACGTTCACCAGGTACTTCATGATCCGGGGACCGTCCTTCCCCTTTCGTTTGATCTCGATCGGAAAGGTCAATCGCTCGTCCTTCATTTCGATGATCTTGTGCGGTCCAGGACGTAGAACATGCACGCGCATGTGAACGACAGGCTTGCCGTTATTCTCTTCGACCCTCAACCAGGCGGGCTCCTTTGTTGAAATATCCAGGCTCCAATCGCCCAGGAGATCCTGAGGAATCGATGCGGCATAAGCCGCGTGCGGCCACATCAGGCAAGCTACCGAACAGATAATTCCGAGGCGCAATGCGCTTCGTTGGCGAGAATCGGGCTGATTGATATTTTTCATAAGAGTGTTTTGTACTTACGCAATTTACTGACGGGAATCTGTTTTTTCGCAGCCACCGAGGTGGAAGCTGTAGGTTAAAACTTCAATCGGAATGGGCATCATGGCGGAATCTCCAGGCAAAGAAAGGCCACGTTCGTTTCCAGCGCAACCGGTGAGGAAGTCCCGGCTGCAACCAGTGGGAATTCGGCGCTGCCCCTGACCAGGCTCTCGCTGACCAGCCCCAAATCGAGAATCGCCCTGTGACCCTTTCCTGCCTTCGCTCGGTTTTGACCGGTAATTACTGAAATCCGTGGATCGCCCGTGTATCGTGGCTGGCGATTGAGGGCTCTTGATGTCAGCAACGGACGTGATCATTCAAGTCGGTTCGGTCGTCTGCCCGGCTACTTCCTTTTTGTGAATCAACACAGCCGCGAGAAACACTATGTCAATTCGCCGATCGACTTTCGTTTGTTTCATGATGCTCACGGCATTTTCCTCGAATCCTGCAACCGCGGCGCAAAAGCCAAATATCGTCTTCATTCTCGCAGACGATCTCGGTTGGCGTGATCTGAGCAACGAAGGCTCGACTTACTACGAGAGTCCGCACATCGACCGGATCGCCACGGGTGGAATGAAGTTCACGCGAGGTTATGCAACATGTCAGGTGTGCAGTCCGTCGCGTGCGAGCATCCTTACGGGCAAGTACCCGACCAAGCACGGCATCACGACCTGGATTGGCGATCGCTCTGGTGAAGCATGGCGGGGCGCCGGACGACATGACAGCCATCTGCCACCAGTGTACGAGCACAACCTGCGTGCCGACGAAATCACACTCGCTGAAGTCCTTTGCGACGCAGGCTATGAGACGTTTTTCGCGGGCAAGTGGCACCTGGGGAGCAAAGGTTCCTGGCCAACCGATCACGGTTTCAAGATCAACAAAGGGGGCTGGGACGTGGGCAGTCCACGGGGAGGGTATTTCTCTCCCTGGCAAAATCCAAACCTCGCGCCTGGTCCCGCGGGCGAGTCGTTGCCGATCCGGCTGGGACGCGAGACTGCGGCATTCATTGAGGATAACCAGAACAAGCCATTCCTGGCGTACCTGTCGTTTTATTCGGTGCATGGGCCAATTCAGACAACGCCAGCGCTGTGGAAAAAGTATCGCGACAAGGCGGTCGATGCCGGGCTGGCCCACGAGCGGTTCCTCTTTGACCGACGTCTGGCCGTGCGACAGGTTCAGGATTGCCCGATTTACGCGGGCATGATGGAGTCAATGGATGATGCGGTCGGCATTGTCCTGGAGACGCTCGACAAGCTGGGCCTCGCCGAGAATACGATCGTTTGCTTCACGTCGGACAATGGTGGCGTGTCGTCCGGCGACGCGTATTCGACCAGCAACACTCCTTTGCGCGGCGGCAAGGGACGCCAGTGGGAAGGTGGCATTCGCGAACCTTTCTACATCAAGGTACCTGGCATCACAAAAGCGAACTCAACCAGTGCCGTCCCCGTTAGCGGCGTCGATTGGTATCCTACGCTGCTGGAGCTCGCAGGCGTACCTGCGCCCGCCGAGCAGGACGTTGACGGTGTGAGCCTTGTGCCACTGCTAAAGGGCAGCTCGATTCCCGACCGCTGCCTGTTCTGGCACTATCCTCACTACGGTAACCAGGGCGGCGAGCCTTCTTCGATCATTACCGACGACAATTGGAAACTCATCCATTATCACGAGGATGGTCACGACGAGTTGTACGACCTCGACACCGATCCGGTCGAACAGAAGGACCTCGCACGCGCCGAACCCGACCGGGCCAACTCTCTCCGCGCGAAACTCGACACGTGGCTGAAGTCCACGAGTGCCAAATTCCCGACAAAGGACCAGCAGTTCGATCCGGCCAAACGAACGGCCCGTTGGGAGTCGCTCAAGACGCGCGGCACGGCCAGCCTCGAAGCTCGTCATGCCACCTACCTCAATTCCACCTACCAACCGAACAAAAACTGGTGGGGAAGCTCGCCAAAGGATTAGAGCAGTTTGCTTACTGCCGTAGACGATACTGGCTCGTGGGAGTAAAGAAACTGCTATTGAAGAACATTCTTCGCGGCCACAAGTCAGCGTGAAACGCTGTAAGCGATTCGGGAGAGTGTCTTCTGCACGAGTACGATAACCAGGCGGCAGGTTGGTAAGCTTCGCAGCGGGCGCCTCGCCTGGGTAGGAATCGCAGGACTACCGGGCGTGGATCGCGATCGCCAGGATTGCCTGTCTTGAGCTTAGCCGTTTCGGTATTTGTCGTTTAATCCTTTCCCGGTCTTGATCAGCGGAAGGATCTTCTCAAGTCGTTTTATCCTGGTTTCTTCGCGCTTGGCGTCGGTGATGTAGTCGGCATATTCACGCGGCTTGCCCTTGGTGAGTTGGCTAAAACAGGACTGTGCCGAATGGCACTGTCATGCTGTAAAATGTTTCATGTGCAGTGTTTGCGAAGTTCGGCTCGAAGTACGTTTCTTGATTTTTGCATGAGTGGATAGCCATGTCTTCGGCGTTTGATCACTCGCGGTTCC
>JBDONA010000130.1:0-17829 GCA_039831575.1 Fuerstiella sp.
GGGATCCGATTCCATCGAAATGATCTTCATGACCGGGCACAACGTTGCTTTCTCGCACAGCGGTGCGTCATGGTCGTCGCTGGACGGAGTCGAACAGGCTGTGCGGGCAGAAGTGTCACGTGCTCGCCTGGCGGCCGCTGAGGACATCGGCAAATATGCGGTCAATCGTCTGACGGTGATTGGCAGTCCCGAGATCTCAGCCAGGGTGCCCGATTCAATCACGAAACGACTGAACGACGCAGAAATAGTTCGTATCGATCCCGAAGGCACGCTGTTCAACGGAAACCTGGCAGAAGGGTTGGTCCCGTCCGACGTGCTGGCTGGTGTTGGTGCGATTGCCAATTCGCAGAAAGCATTTGTCGCTGCGGTCGACCTGGTGAACCCCAGGCAGACTCCGGAAAAGAAAGACTATCGTCGACTCAAAACCATTCTGGTTGCCGGCATTGCAATATTGCTGCTGGCCGGCGGCTGGAAGTGGAGAACCGATAAAGTCAGTGCACTGAATACGGAAGCCACCATCCTGGCCGGTGAAGCCGCTGACATGAAGGATGCCTACAAGCTGGGTAAAAACGACCTTCTGCTGGACGAACGTCTGACGGAATGGAAGGATCGAGACATCAGCTGGCTGGATGAGCTAAAGAAGATTCAGGAGATTATGGGCAGTACGGAACGTGTCTTCATCAGACAGTTCAAGTTCAGCCTGCGGAAGGGAGACTATATCGCGACTTTCGATGCCGAAGGCTATGCCAAGTCACCCCGTGACGTCGAAGACCTGATGCGAGTTCTCACGGATGCCGGGTACGAAGTGGCGGCGACGCCGATTCAACAGAATCCAAGAGATCCCAACTATCCCACGGAACTGATTCTGGAAGTCAGCATTCCAACGTCAAAAAAAGAACTGGCGACGAAGCAGAAGAAAGCCTGAGGCAGATAGAATGGACGATAAACAACGTACAAAAGTACTGGCGATGGTCCTGGCGGGTGTCGTTGCACTCGGTGTGCTGCGGCCCTTGTTCGACAACATCATCATGGGGCCGGTCCGCGATGCTCAACGCTCGCTGAACAATGCCACCGCCGAATACGAGCGGGCAGAACTGGATCAGATGCAGCTGATGGTGTCGCAGGAACATATCAGCCAGGGCCGTGCTGCCAGTCTGCCGCCACGGATTTCCGATGCGCAATGGTTGTACCAGATCTGGATCACAAACCTTGCAAAACAGTGCAAATTCGCTCAGTTGGATGTAAACCCTGGCAGGACGGACAATCGTCCCAACCAATACCTGACTGTCAACGTGGATGTGGAGGCAGAAACGGATCTTGAAGGACTCAGCCGATTTCTGTACCTGTTCGAACAGGCTGGTCTGATGCATCGCATCGCGAACCTGGAAATCCAGAGCACCGGTTCCCAGGGGAATCCGCGCATCGAAATTCTGCTTACTGCAGAGGGTATGAGTGTCGCCGGCTGCCCGGACAGCAACGACATTTTTGTCCGTGCAGAACTGCCGCAGCCCCTGTCTGAGACGGACACGGAACTGACGGTCACCTCTGCCAGGGAATTCCCCACGAAGACACCATTCCTTGCTCAGGTTGGCAAGGAAATGGTGAAGGTCACCGCCATCGATAGTGAGAACAACAGAAAATGGACGGTCGAACGCGCGCAGGAAGGAACCACTGCTGCGTCGCATTCTGTTGAAGAAAGCGTGCAACTATTTCCCGTTGCCTTCGGACGGCGCAATGTGCGTTTCTCTGACTACGATCGTTTTCTGAATTCGTCACCATTTGCCAAGCCGACTCCGCCGCGAATCTACAGACCACGAATCGCGTCCGTTGTCGACAAGACCATTGCTCCTGGGGAATCCGTAAAAATGACGGCGCGGGCAGAAGACATTAATGAAGACATCGGTGTGCCCGTGTTTGCTCTGGAAAATGCTGCTGATGGGATGGCGATCAATTCCGAATCGGGTGAGCTGGAATGGGCGACAGGCGAAGACACCGAACCAAAGAAGTACGAAGGCACAGTCATACTGACGCAGAAAAATAACGAAGATCTGCGCGTGGAAAAAACATTTGCGATCAACGTCAAGCTGCCGAATGACGCGCCTGAGATCACCCTGCCTGCTGACGCCATCGCCGTGCTGGGACGTGAATTTATTCTGACCGTCGCTGCTCAGGACGATGGGCCGATGGACAATCTGAAGTACTCACTTGAAGGTGACGAAAATCCTGAAGGTATGGCCTTTGACGAAAACGGCAACATCCTGAAATGGAACGCGCCGCGGACGTTCACGCCAGGGGAATACCCGGTCATGGTCAAGGTGACCGACGGTGGTGAACCGGCCATGTCCGTTGTTGGCACGTTGACGCTGAAGGTCACCGACGATACGGCCGCATTGACACGATTTACCGGTGCGGTTGGCCTGGACGGCAAGCCGGTCGCGTGGTTCTGGAATCAGGCAGAGAACAAGAAACCGGAATTGCAGGTTGGAGATTGGATCGTCGCGGCTGACATTGACGCCGAACTTATCGAAATCGCAAAACGTCACATCCTGATGAAGGATGCCGAAGGTATCTGGAGACTGAATCTCGGCCAGAATCTGCGAGAGCGAGTGCTGACAGAACCTGCCGAAAAGCCCAACGCCCTGCCTACGGCAACTGACGTCGTCAAAGCACCTGCAGGTGCAAAAACGCTGGTGATATCTGACGAGGCCCCGGTCGTGGAGACCCCGACCGAAGTTGCTGAAGAGCCCGCTGCCGAGACGACGGTCGCCGATAAAGCCGCCGACTATGACAAAGACCCGCCCAGCTCTTCGGAAGAATAGTCGGCCACAGGCGCCGTAATGAATGGTTGTAAAGCCGGAGAGTGTGGCCGGGGTTGGAGCGAGGTACGAGTGAAACCCCGGGGCTTCCTTCACAGGCCCAGGCCACCCAACAGTCCAAAACCACACTACACTACTGCACCCGTCGGTCACCTTTCGTCTTATCGGTGATGCGAACAAAGCGGATCTGGCATACACTGCCAAGCCGGATCAATCACCTGCGGACCACCGGTGGGAAAATCCGGTGACGATTAATCGGACGGTGGCGGAACCATCAGACAGTGACCGTCCTCGGCCCTTCTTTTCAAATCTGACGACCGCATTTGCCGGACGGCGTCCGGCACCGTTTGCCAGCTGTTTTGAACAATGTACAGACTCTTTGTCATCCTCGGCCTCATGCTCGCCTGCGATTCCAGTGCAGTGCCGGGACAGCCGGACGACATTCGTTATTCGCGAGACGTCCTGCCAATTCTTTCTGAGAATTGTTACTTCTGTCACGGACCGGACAAAGCACAGCGCCAGGCAGATCTGCGACTGGATACAGAAGCCGGTGCGGCAATGGCACTGGACCGTGAATCTCTGATTGACAGTCAATTGCTGCGGCGAATTTTCTCCACTGACCCGGATGAAATGATGCCGCCCCCGGATTCCAATCGCAGTCTGTCAACGCTCGAAAAAGAAAATCTGAAACGCTGGGTGACTGGTGGGGCAACGTGGGGTCGACACTGGTCGTTTGAACCACTGGTGGCCCCGGTTGTTCCACAGGCGAACTTCGCCGACCAGCCTGTTCGTAATCCGATTGATGCGTTTGTGCAGTCGACCCTGGCCGAAAGGAAACTGCATCCTTCCATCGAAGCCCCACGCCATACACTGCTGCGGCGAGTGACGCTGGACGTGACTGGACTGCCGCCGACGATGGAAGCAATCGAGAGGTTCACCGATGACGAGTCGCCGGACGCTTATGAAAAGATGGTCGACCGCTTGCTGAGCTCCGAGGCCTACGGCGAACGGATGGCGTGGGACTGGCTGGACGCAGCACGTTACGCCGACACTAACGGCTATCAGGGCGACCGTGAACGTACAATGTGGCCGTGGCGCGACTGGGTCGTTACGGCATTCAACAACAACATCCCGTTTGACCGGTTTACAACTCTGCAACTGGCCGGTGACTTATTACCGGACGCCACTTCTGCACAGACACTGGCGACCGGCTTCTGTCGCAACCACATGATCAACGGCGAAGGCGGACGCATTCCGGAAGAGAATCGAGTCGACTACGTCATGGATATGGCCGAAACGATGAGCACCGTCTGGCTGGGCCTGACACTTAATTGCTGCCGGTGTCACGATCACAAGTATGACCCGCTGACTCAGCAGGAGTACTACCAGTTTTTTGCGTTCTTCAATCAGACTCCGGTGTCTGGTGGCGGAGGTGACCCACAGACTGCTCCCGTTCTCGCAGTCGCAACGGCTGACCAACAGAGTCGCCAGACGGACCTGCAGACGCAATTGGCGGAGACCAACCGTGCCCTCGCCGACAGGGCAAAAAAACTTCAGCCCCGCCAGACTGAGTGGGAAAAAGAACTGCTGGCCAACAGCCAGCGGAATAAGGACGTGCCGCAATCTGAACCGGGCAATGAAACTCTGGTGGCGGACCTGCATGTCGATCCTGCCCGTCGCACAGAGAAACAAAACGATAACATTCGCGCTGCGTTTTTGCGGCACGATACAGAATATGCAAAACTCGAAAAGAAGAATGAATCGTTGATGGCGCAAGCTGCCGCCATCAGGAAAGCCACACCCAAAGTTATGGTCATGGCGGACCAGGATCAGTGGCGGCCGACGTTTGTACTCAACCGAGGTCTGTACAATGACGTCACCGAGCGTGAGGTCTCGGCGCTGACTCCTGACAGTCTTCCCGCCATGACTTCGAGCGGCAAACGCAGGAATCGCCTGGACCTGGCTCGTTGGCTGCTGTCCGACGAACATCCCTTAACAGCCCGAGTGACCGTCAACCGTTTCTGGCAGCAACTGTTCGGTATCGGTTTGGTCAAAACAACCGAAGACTTCGGAGTGCAAGCCGAGTATCCCGTGCACAAAGATCTGCTGGACTGGCTGGCGGCCGATTTTCGTGACAACGGCTGGGACGTGAAACGGCTGATCAAAACCATCGTGACCAGCCACACGTACCGGCAGTCATCGGTGATTCGCCCGTCGGCAATCGTGGGTGTCGATGGTGTGCCATTGAATCTCTTTGAGGTCGATCCGGAAAATCGTCTGCTGTCCCGTTTTCCACGATATCGCATGCCGGCATGGATGCTGCGCGATCATGCTCTCGCTGTGTCCGGACTGCTGAATGACCAGACAGGCGGTCCTCCCGTGAACACGTATCAGCCAGCGGGCGTCTGGGAAGAGGCAACCTTTGGCAAGAAAAAATACCAGCAGGACACAGGAACGAAACTCTACCGGCGCAGCCTGTACATTTTCTGGCGACGCATCATCGCGCCAACCATGTTTTTTGACAATGCTTCACGGCAGTCCTGTACGGTCAAAACGGCACGAACCAACACGCCACTGCATTCCCTACTGACGTTGAACGAGACAACCTATGTGGAGGCGGCACGAACGCTGGCCCAGAAACTTCTGACCAACGACGGGCTGGACGGCGACACACAACGGATCGAACACGCATTCGTGCGCGTTCTGGCGCGTCGACCGACAGGCGCCGAACTTCAGGTACTCAC
Organism: Fuerstiella sp.; assembly: GCA_039831575.1. Lineage (GTDB taxonomy): Bacteria > Planctomycetota > Planctomycetia > Planctomycetales > Planctomycetaceae > Fuerstiella. The sequence continues at coordinate 5,561 of JBDONA010000130.1, forward strand.
CGCTGGGCTGAATCGCAGCCGAGCCGAATACCGTGCTGACAGGCAGGCTGCTCTTGACCTGCTGTCGGTTGGGGAATCACCACGCCACGAACACCTTGACCCGACTGAACACGCGGCATGGGCGTCTGCGTGCCTGACGTTGTTGAACCTGGACGAAGCGCTCAGCCGCGAGTAGCACCCGAGACGCTGCTCTTCTGCCGCCACCACGAGACGCCATTCGGGTTACATGCAATGGTCACCCGAGGACATATGTATTTACAGTACCAACTGGTGGGAGAACCTTGTAGTTGACCGTCGACAGACGTCTTTTCCGCGGCGACAACCAGGTAATCACGGTGAAATGATCCAAAATCCAGGCAAGTACGGGCATAACCACCTCGATGAGCTGTGCAGTAAATAATTCTGCCGTCCAGGCCGGGATGTATTGAAACGAGATCATGACGAAACGCAGACGATCACTCAACAGACTGCCTTCACTGCCGACAATCGCAGTGGAGATACTAAACGTCTTCGGTGATCCGGATGCGCCCGTTCAAAAGGTCGCTGACCTCGTTCAGGCTGACCCGGCAATTGCCAGCAAACTTCTCAAGGCCGCCAATTCCAGTCGTTTTGGTTTGCAACGCGAAGTCGCGGACCTGCGGCAGGCGATTACACTGTTGGGCAAGGCGAAAGTCACACCACTGGTCCTGAGTTTTTCACTCTCAACCCACTCGCTGGAGTCCGAAGAAGCGATAAAACACTTCAGGCACTTCTGGCTTCGCTCATTTGTTCAGGCATCAGCTGGCGAAGTCGTTGGATCGCTCTTTGGTGTGAATGTCGCGTCCGAGTGTTTCACAACCAGTCTGTTGACCGGTATCGGTCAGCTCGGTCTGCTGAACCAGGACGCTGACAAATACATCGATGTTGTCGAGCAGTCTCAGGATGGTACCAGGTCACTCTCCGATATCGAACGGGAGGTTTACGGATCCACTCATCGTGAAATCTCAATAGAAATGCTGGAGCATTCCGGGCTGCCGCAACGCTGTATCACCGCGATCAATTCGCTGGTGTCTGATTCGGCTGACCAGGAACTGGATGAAGAGACTCAGCGACTGACAGACGTGACAGGGATCGCGGATGCATTTACACGGTATCTGTGTGACGCAGACAGTGGCGTTGCCCTGGTTGTTCTTCAGGAACAACTGGCAACGTTGAACTCCGACGCGATCGATGTCGAAAAACTAACGACCAGTGTCCGTGAGAGGCTGGACGATTCTGCCAGCCTGTTCGACGTCGATCCGTCGTCACTGCCGGATCCGGACGAGCTTCTCGAAGACGCACTGGATCAGCTTGCTGAATTTACCGACATGATACACGACAGTTCCCGTACCGTGCCGACCGAACTGGTCGCGGAGAATGGTCGGCTCAAGATGCAGGTGGAACACCTTGTCAAACAAACCAGCACGGACGCCCTGACTGGTATCGCCAATCGTGCTTTCTTTGATCGGCGACTGACCGAAATGGTCTACCAGTGCCTGCGCAACAAAGTGCAAATGGGTGTCGCGGTCATTGACATTGATCACTTCAAGAAAGTGAACGATACGCATGGTCACCTGGCCGGTGATCATATTCTGAAGCATGTGGCTCAGGTGCTGGAAGGTGTCACACGCAACGTTGAAACCCTGGCTCGATACGGCGGAAAAGAATTCGCGGTACTTCTGGAAAATGTGGCAACGGACGGCATGACCATCGTTGGCGAGCGATTACGATCGGTCGTTGAAAAACTCGAGATTAGTTTCGAAGGCACTCAGATTCCCATTACCGTCAGTATTGGGATTTGCTGCGGTTTCCCGACAGATGGCGAGTGCGGCGTGAAGTTATTCGCTATGGCAGACGCCGCCTTGTATCAAGCAAAGCAGGACGGCAGGAATCGAGTGGTCGTTGACACTTCACTCGGCTCCGAAACGGCGAAGGTTGCCGACGAATCGTCCGTCTCGTAAGTTCATCGCCCAATCAAGGAATCGATTATTCCGTTGGTTGGCCGAAGATGTCCGGCATCAGCCGACCCGCCGTCGTTGAACCCAGCCCACAGCAACGAAAAATGCGCAACACGGCACCCCTTACGCGTTTTTCCAGGCTACGTTGAAAATGGCTCCCAGCCAGTTCAATCTGCTACCCCGTATGTCGTTGACGCCCCTCAAGGCCACGGGAAACTGTTAGACAAATCTCTGAGACTGTGGACTCCGGGAATAGGGGACAAACCGTGAATACGATACCGGACAGTTTTGTTTCCATTGATGAAACTCCTGCCGAGTACTCTGTATGTCTGCAGACGAAGTCCGGGAAGGTCTACGTTGCCGAGTTTCGGACGCTGCAGGAAGCGACACACATCGCCAAACACGCCTGTCAACGCAGCGACGCCACAGTGAAAGTGCGTCATGATGGCCACGATGTGCAAATTCTACGTCAGCCGGATTGTGGAATTGAGTAATTCAACCGGCGGATCATATTGCTGAGTCACCCTTTGTCTTCCGTTACTTTTTCCCCATCAACACAAAATGTATGAAGGGAAAAACGTTTGCGAGTGACGTTGAACGCCACTCGCAATGACTGGTCGCCTCGGTCACGCGTCGTCAAATGCTTTTGTGATCTCAGTGATGGCCTTCTTGCCGTCACCGAACAGCATCAGGGTGTTGTCGGCAGCGAACAGTGGATTGGCGATTCCGGCAAAGCCGGGGCTCAGGCTGCGTTTGACGACGATCACGGTCCGTGCTTTGTCCACGTCAATGATCGGCATGCCCGCGATCGGGCTGTTGGGGTCAGTACGTGCGAGCGGATTGACGACGTCGTTGGCTCCCAGCACGATAGCCACGTCGACCTGGTCCATCGTGGAATTGACTTCGTCCATTTCCTTTAGACGTTCGTAGTCAATGTCCGCTTCGGCCAACAGCACGTTCATGTGCCCGGGCATTCGTCCCGCAACCGGATGAATGCCAAACTGCACGTCCACGTCCCGATTCAGCAGCAGATTCGTAAGATCACGGACTGCGTGCTGTGCCTGGGCGACGGCCATTCCGTAGCCGGGAACAATCAGCACGTTCTGAGAGACCTCAAGCATCATCGCGACCTCGTCGGCCGATGTTGACCTGACGCTGGTGTAGACTTCTTCGTCTGAAAGAGAAGTGCCCCCGGACTGCATCGTGCCGAACAGAACGGCCCCCAGCGAACGATTCATGGCGTCGCACATGACGCGAGTCAGAATAAGTCCCGATGCGCCCACCAGGGCTCCGGCAATGATCAGCAGATTGTTGTTCAGCACAAATCCCGTCGCAGACGCAGCAAGTCCGGAATATGAGTTCAGCAGGGCAATCACCACCGGCATGTCCGCTCCGCCGATCGAAATCACCAGCAGAATTCCCAGCCCGGTTGCCACAAAGGCCATCACCCAATACCACAACTGAGCGTGTTCCGGCTGTGTCACCAACATCCAGCCAAGACCGATCGCACTGACGGCAAGGAACAGGTTCAGCAGCTTTTGACCAGGAAACGACACGTCCTTGACGAACTTGAGTTCCTGAAGTTTCGCAAAGGCAACCAGACTGCCGGACAGGGTGACAGCACCGATCAGTCCCGACGCGGCAGTGGCCGTCAGTACATCGGCAATGCCGGCACCTGAAGCAACACGCGCTGAGAACTCTTTGCCCGCCAGATACGCACCAGCAACCAGTACAGACGCCCCCCCTCCAAGACCGTTAAACAAAGCCACCAGCTGTGGCATCGCCGTCATTTCAATCTTCAAAGCCAGCATAGTGCCCACAAAGGAGCCGATGCCAATGGCAATCAACAGACCGGTCACGCCGACGATGTCCTGATGCAACAAAGTCGCCACCACAGCAATCAGCATCGCCAGGGCGCCCAGCAGATTGCCGCGTACTGCGGTACGTGGTTTGGTCAGTCCCTTCAATCCAATGATGAACAGGCTGGCCGCAAGTAAATAGCTAAGGTCAATCAGATCTGGACTCACGAGACTTTATTCCGCTTATTGAAGTGCGAACGGCAGAGAATCAGACGGTATCGAGCTGAACTACTTTTTCGTCCTGAACATTGCGAGCATGCGGTTGGTCACGACAAAACCCCCGACCACGTTCATGGTGGCAAACAGGATGGCACAAAAACCAAGTATGGTGGCCCAGGCTCCGTTGTCGGCACCGGTCGCCAGAACGGCCCCCACCAAAGTGATTCCGGAGATCGCATTCGATCCGGACATTAGTGGTGTGTGCAAGGTCGGCGGGATTTTCGTGATGATCTCGATGCCCAGAAAAACGGCCAGTACAAAGACCGTCAGCAGTAAAATCAAATGAGCGGCACTTCCACTTTGCGGAATGGCCTCAGTGACGGCCGCGACGGCTTTCGCGACGGCTTCCTGCACCGCAAGAATTGAAAATAACATGAGAGTCTTTCGGAAAAACGACGGTCCGTTTTGCTTGATTTAAACTTTCGGTGGACATTCCGTCCTGAAAGACGATGACTAGGAAGCTGCCGAATCGCCGGCGGCGACACTTTCGTCGGACGACTTATCCGTCGCAGTCGCAGCCGGCTCGACACTGTCCTCAGCTTCGGCCACAGAACTGACCTGCGGTTGCAGCGGTTCCAGCGGTTCCATGTTGAGTAACTCACGAACACGACTGTTAACGATGACTTTTCCCCGAGTCAGCAGCGTATCGCGGATAATCTCGTCTTCTGTATCGATGTTGAGCTGCCCGTCTTTGATCAGCAGCTGAAGAAACGTGACCGCATTTTTGCTGAACATCTCGCTGGCATGAACCGGCACGTCCGACGGCATATTGCACGGTCCAAGTACAGCGACACCGTTGTGGTCAATCGTTTCGCCCGGACTTGTGACTTCACAGTTGCCGCCTCGTTCTGCGGCCAGATCGACGATCACCGAACCGGGAGCCATCGCTTCAACCATTTCCGTCGTCACCAGAATCGGGGCCTTCCTACCGGGAATGGCGGCTGTCGTGATGACGACGTCGCAGTCGGCGATGACTTTCTTCATGGCTTCGCGCTGGCGACGATAGAAGTCTTCATCCATTTGTTTCGCGTAGCCGCCCTGAGTCTCTGACTGCCCTGCTTCCAGATCGAGTTCCACGAACTTTCCGCCCAGACTTTCGACCTGTTCACGTACGGCCGGACGAATGTCGTAGCCATAGACAACCGCTCCCAGACGCTTTGCTGTCGCAATCGCCTGCAGACCGGCAACCCCGGCACCAATCACCAGCACACGCGCGGGCTTCAGCGTTCCTGCCGCCGTCATCATCAGCGGAAACATCCGCGGAGCTGCCGTGGCGGACAGCAGCACGGCGCGATAACCGGCCACTGTCGCCATCGACGACAGAATGTCCATGCTCTGAGCTCGTGTGATCCGCGGCACCAGCTCCAGCGAGAACGCGGTGACACCCCGTTCGGCGACCGGAGCGACACTGTCGGGAAAAGTCAGTGGATCGCAGCTGGCGATCAGCACCTGTCCTTCGTGCAGCAAAGGCACGTCGTCAGTCTGTACGCCATCGTTCGCGCCCAATGCTCTGACCTGCAGCACGATGTCGGCATGTTTCAGCAGTTCAGCCCGATCACTGTCGATTTCCGCACCCTTGTCAAGATACAGCTGATCCGGAAATCCTGCCGCCATTCCGGCGTTCGTTTCCAGCCGCACTTTCAGCCCGCCTTTGGTCAGTGTCGGAACCATCGCGGGTACCAACGCGACTCGCTTCTCCTCAGGATCCGCTTCTCTGGGAACTGCCACCACCAACTCAGAAGCACTGTTCGACATCAAGCACCCCTTCCGGTGCGAAGACTTCGGAAATCAACATTTTGTCATTTACGGCGAGTTATAGAGCATCGTACGACAGCAATACAGCCACCTGAATTTCTATCCAGCCCGCCGTAAACCGCCGTGATCCGCCCGTATCATGAAATCAGTCACTGGTCACCTATTTCCTGTAACCCGCTGATTCGGAATTCGTCGGCCAGACGTGAACGCCGGGGTCCGATGTCGGCTTTGCGGCTGTGATCGTCAGGTCATTCGTGGCCTTGATGGATTTCAGCGGGTAGAATCAGGATGCACACACACTTGGAGCAATTACTTGCTCTCGTGAACCGTTCCGGCTCGTGGGCCTGCCATTTTCTCGGGCTGAAACGCGCCTGTCGCGGCCACAAGGCAGCGTAATACGCTGTAGATTGACGTTGAACGTTCCTGCCTGCACAGTTTTGGAATTCCATCCATGCCTCAATTCTCCGGAATCATTCCTCCAGTTGTCACTCCTTTGACGCGACCGGACCAACTGGATGGTGATGCAGTCCGTCGCATCGTGGAACACCTGCTGACTGGCGGCGTGAATGGTCTGTTCGTCCTGGGGACGACAGGCGAGGGACCGTCATTGACGTACCAGATACGTTATGAAATGGTAGAAATTGCCTGCGAAGCGGCTGCTGGTCGCGTACCTGTGCTGGTTGGTGTCACCGATACGTCTCTGGCAGAGTCACTGCTTCTTGCGGAACACGCCGCCGCAAGCGGAGCAGCGGCGATCGTGGCGGCCGCTCCGTACTACTATGCCACCAGTCAGGACGCGGTTGCGGACTGGTTTCGACAACTGGCAGACTCTTCACCGCTTCCATTGATGCTATACAACATGCCAGGCTGTGTGGAAATTCACCTGGCGCTGGACACCGTGGTCGAACTCTCAGCCCATCCGAATATCGTGGGTGTGAAAGACAGCAGCGGCGACCTTGACTACTTTCGGCAGCTGTGCCGGGCGTTCTCTGACGATCCTGAATTTGCCGTTTTCATGGGGCCGGAAGAACTCATTCCGGAGGCTGTTGCGGCAGGAGCGGATGGTGGCGTTTGTGGCGGAGGCAACCTGCTGCCGCGCACTTATGTTGACCTGTTCGAAGCATCAAGACGCGGTGATGAATCGGAAATCCGGCGACTCAGGAATGTTGTCGAACAGGTCTTTGAACATATTTACCGCGATCCTGCGGGCGAAATGAATCTGATTCCTGCTCTGAAGCTGGCCATGCGACTGCGTGGCATCTGTACCTCGTGCATTGCCCCGCCATTGCCACCATTGACACCCGAACACACCACGCAGGTTACCAGCAAACTGGCAACCGTGCTGAATATCGCTGGCGTCGAATCCACAGCGTCTGTGGCAACATCGTAAGTTCGCAGGTCAGAAAAAACCGGGCGCCAACGGAAAACGTTGCAGCCTTGTCTGCCGCATGACACCTCGAACCCGGTTGTCCGAACTTTGAACGTTGTGCGCTCAGAGTTTTTCGCTGCAGGCTGATCGGCAGAATCCGCCCAGAGTGAACCGGGACCGGCAGATTCTGCATGTCTGGGGGGCAAATTGCCCATCAACCTGATCTGAGCAATCGTCAGAGTCGACCAAAACACATGTATTCTGACAAACGTGCGTCGAGGCCACAGCCTGTGCTTCTGCGCCGACAGGTAACCCTACGATCAATGAAGAAGGTGTATCATGCGACGAGTCCTGACAACAGCCGTAGCACTAATCATTGCCTTTTCGGTAACGGCTGGTTCCGAAGCCGGTAAACGCCGAGCAAGTAAGCAGAGGAGCACGCGTACCGCCGTGCAGTCAAGTTCGAACGCCGGCTTCTTTGCCAACATGATGGAACTGGAACGTCGCAAGAACGCATGGTTGCGAGCCCGATTTACTCGTGGCTAGTAGCTGGGATCGTGCTGACTCGATCAGACGTAGGCTCAGGAATGCACACGGCAAACGTGTTCTGAGTTCGCAGGAAACGATGTCGTTGTTCGCTCCGCGCACCATGGTGTTGCGGAGCGTTCAACGGCATACCGGTGGTATCAGGAAGGCCCCCTGGAAAGGGCTGCAATACAAGCTATAAGCGCCAGTGAGTGAGACTATTGCGCATGCGAAACACACTTGCTAGCGCTGCTTGCTTGTATCAAAAACGGCAAAGCGCCCATAAGTGCTCACGCACAAAGCTGGTCGTTTACGGACGCCAATGAGCGTCAGTATTCGAATTCGCTGCGACCACCTCGTTGGCAGTGCAACCAACGCCCGTCACGCGGCTCTCCGCGCCGCGAAGCCGCCTGTTGGAAATTTCAGCACGGTGGCCGATGACGCCGCTTCACTCAGTACCCTGGCCACCCGCACCAATTGCTCGTCCGTCAGTTCAGAAAAGATCGGCAGCGACAGAACTTCATCCGCAGCGCGGTTGCTTTCGGGAAAGTCCTCGGGACTGTAACCAAGATAATCGAAGCATTTCTGCATGTGCAGCGGAATCGGATAGTAGACGGCACAACCGACCCCTTCGCCACGCATGTATTCCATGACCGAATCACGCATGCCGCCGCGAATTCGCAGTGTGTACTGGTTGAAGACGTGACGCTGGTCTGCGGCTGTCACAGGCGGGTCAATGGAACTCAGCAGATTCAGACCGCGGAACAGTTCCGAATAGCGTCTGGCATTCTGACGCCGTCCCTCTGACCAGCCTTCCAAATGCCGTAGTTTCACTCGCAAAATGGCCGCCTGCAATGCGTCAAGCCGACTGTTGAAGCCGACTTCCACATGATTGTAACCGCCAACGTCGCCATGCACGCGTAACCGCTTCAGCCGCGTCGCTAACTCGGCATCGTCGGTCGTTATCATGCCACCGTCGCCTGCTCCGCCAAGATTCTTGGTAGGGAAGAAGCTGAAGCAGCCAACGGTCCCCAACACTCCGGCACGACGGCCGCGGTATTCCGCACCAATCGCCTGGCAAGCATCTTCAATCAGCGGAATGTTGTTGCGCACAGAAAGTCGCCACAACGTTTCCATGTCAGCACACTGCCCGAAAATATGGACGGGCATGATGGCCTTCGTATTCTCATCAATCGCATCCTCAACCTGCTGCGGATCCAGGTTGTAGGTCACCGGATCTATGTCCACAAACCTGGGGCGAGCACCGACTCGGTGAATCGCTCCCGCTGTGGCAAAGAAGGTGAAGGGACTTGTGATGACATCGTCACCTGGGCCAATTCCCAGCCCCATCAGAGATAAGACCAGGGCATCAGTGCCGGACGCACATCCGATGGCAAAGCGTGCATCGCAGTAATCGGCAATTTCTGCCTCTAACTGGTCAACTTCTTCACCAAGAACGAAGTGCTGTGTTTCAAAAACCTGGTCAACGGCCGCACGTACGTCTGCTTTGATGGTCTGGTATTGGGCAACCAGATCAATAAAAGGCACCGGTTCCGGGGCTGTTGAGTTGGTAGGATCATTAACGGCGGGCATTGAGCGACTCCATTCGCTGCTGAACGCCGTCCGAGGACGGCAGATCTCCGGCAGACTAGGCCAAAGATTCGGGGCTGTCAAGATGTTCACAACGGCAAAAAATCTCAGTAAACCGTTGTTGAGCAAAGAGTTATCATCCATTCAGTGGCTGAGATCCTCCTGCTCATAGCTTGTTATCGTCATGCCGGTCGTATCAACCACAGCGGTCAAAAGGATTTTTCCACCAACTTCGACGGCAACACGGTATCCACGGGTGGCCCTGTTGCCTGCAACAAGGGTTGCGCGGCCACAGGAGGTCCGTCACGCTCTCCAACTGCAGATCGGCATCCGATATCACAATCAATCGCAGCCTCCTGTGCCTCGGGCACCCCGTTTACGAGCAAACGGTGCCACTCAGCGAGCCCACACCACGATCCATTACTGCGCCCCTGGTTTTGTGCATGATGCGGCAACGGGAGGACATCCGCCAAGCGTGTCGCTACCCTTTGCGATAGCCCGAATTCTCTGAATTTCCTTCCTTCGCTTCCAAAGTCACACGCCCATGCGCCCATGGATTCTTTCTGAAACGAACTACACTCAGGTTAAAGACTGCGAATACAGCGTCGCCGTCCTGCCAATGGGGGCCACAGAGCCACACAATCTGCATCTGCCGTACGGAACAGATACGTTTCAGGCCGACGCAATTGGTTCGCGAGTGTGCGCAGCGGCCTGGAAGCGCGGCGCCAAGGTGGTGATGCTGCCGGCCATTCCGTACGGCACAGAGACGAATCAGGCAAAATGTCGGCTGTCGATGAACGTGAATCCATCGACGCTGGCCTGCGTCATCAGCGACCTTGTGGATTCTCTGAATGGACACGGCATTCATAAACTGGTGATCCTGAACAGCCACGGCGGCAACGAGTTTAAACCGTTACTCAGAGAACTGCACGGCAAGACTCCCGTGCAGATTTTTCTGTGTGACTGGTTTCGAGGTATCACAGCAGATGTGCAACAGGAGATCTTCGACGACGCCGGTGACCACGCCGGAGAAATGGAGACAGCTCTGGGGCTGGCATTCTTTAACGACTGCGTCCTGAAGAATGACGATGGTTCCGTCGTGGCCGATGACGGAGCCGTCAACGCAACTCGCTTTGACGCCATCAACAATGGCTGGGTCAGCATTACTCGCGCTTGGCATCTGCTGACAACGAATACCGGTTCCGGCAATCCTCATCCGGCAACGGCGGAAAAAGGAGAGCGATTGATGCAGGTGATTGTGGACCGACTGTCCGCGTTCCTTGTGGAACTGGCAGAATCCCCAATCGACGAACGATTTCCGTTTTAGGCGTGGGGAGAGAACCGACTGATGAATCCGACCGCTCAACCCAATACTTGGCATTAGCCGAGATCCACAAATTTCTTCCGAACGTTCCCTGACCGCTCTCATCGAGGTTCATCAATCATGAAGACGACGTGCGCGTTGCTGCTGTCTTGTTTGACTCATTCCGTCGTCTTTGCACAGAACGTGAATGACTGGACGGAAGAGAACCTGGATTCACTGGTGCAGCTGTACTTCCACTTTCATCAGCATCCGGAATTGTCATACGAAGAAAAGGAAACAGCGGCACGGATCGCACAGGAATGGAAAACCGCCGGATTTGATGTGACCATGAACGTGGGAGGTTATGGCGTTGTCGCGTTGCTGAAGAACGGCGACGGGCCAACTTTGATGTTACGAACGGACCTGGATGCTCTGCCAGTGACTGAGAACACCGGACGGGAATATGCGTCAACAGTCGTCGTCAACAACACCAACGGCAGCCAGACCGGCGTCATGCACGCCTGCGGTCACGATATTCACATGACCAGCCTTGTGGGCGTGGCACGTTATCTGGCAGCACACAGGGACCGGTGGCAGGGGACTCTGATTCTGATCGGGCAACCGGCCGAAGAACGAGTTGGTGGTGCGAAGGCGATGCTGAAAGACGGACTGTTTGAACGCTTTCCCAAACCGGACATGGCCATCGCTCTGCACGTTGCCGGTGACATGGCCGCCGGAAACGTCGGTTATCGCAGCGGCTATTCGCTGGCCAACGTCGACAGCGTGGATATCACGATGAAGGGACGTGGCGGGCATGGATCGGCACCGCACACAACCATCGATCCTGTCCTGCTGGCGGCAGAACTTGTGGTGTCGCTGCAGACGATTGTCAGTCGTGAGATCAAACCGCTGGAGCCGGCTGTAATTACGGTTGGCTCCATCCACGGAGGCACTAAACACAACATCATCGGCGACGAATGCAAACTGCAACTGACAGTGCGCAGCTACGCGGACGATGTGCGAAAACACCTGCTGGAAGCGATCGAACGCAAGGCCAAAGCGGTAGCGATCGGCGCACGTGCCCCGGCGCCAACCGTCACTGTGTCAGAAGGCACTCCGTCGCTGTACAACGACGACGACCTTGCCGCGCGAGTGGGCGCTGTGCTGGAACGAACCGTGGGAAAGAAAAACGTGGAACACGTGGAACCCGTCATGGGTGCCGAAGACTTCAGTCTGTACGGCAAAGCTGGCGTACCGATTCTGATGTATCGCCTTGGCAGTGTCAGCGCACGACGCCTGGAACAATACAAGGCCGCCGGGCGGACTCCACCATCCCTGCATTCGCCGATTTATTATCCGGACTATGAACTCACCCTGCGAACCGGCATTGCCACGATGGTGGAAACAGTGCTGGAGCTGATGAAGAAGTAAGGGACGGCGAAAGCCGAAGCCATCCGGAGGCAGATGTGGAATTCTCGGTCCCAAACTCCAGCTTGGGAGCAAGAGGTCAGGAGACCCGCGCACAGCGCGTGTCCGGAATTACTCGACAGACCAGTCCTGCAGTGCCTTCACGTAGGGTTCCGGCTGTGCGGCGAGAGCTTCCAGAGCATCGACGACGGCCAGACAGCCGGGCAATGTCGTCACACACGGAACACCGTGCGTCACCGATGCGG
>JBDONA010000342.1:0-3955 GCA_039831575.1 Fuerstiella sp.
GAACCGCTTCGGATTCAGACGTGTCCATGGTGAACAAAGAATAACGACGCCCCGGGGCGTAGCTCAGCCTGGCTAGAGCGCCTGGTTTGGGACCAGGAGGTCGCATGTTCGAATCATGTCGCCCCGACTAATGAAAACGCTGGTCAACTCGCCTTGAGTGACCAGCGTTTTTTCGTGCCCGCTACCTTAACCGCTACCTTTTGTGACGCGGTCGACGCGATCCTGTGCCGATTACGGAACAAAAGTTCGCTCAGCTGGCACCGAGGAAAGGTATCGCATTTCGAGCATTGCGTGTGCGATTTCATGTGATCACATCACCTTCCGGGATCGCATTGATTCCAGACTGAAGTGCCTGCAGCACCAGGCAACATCTTTGAAACATAGGCTCATCGGGACCGGATCGTGCGTGGTGAACCCCCCACTTCAAGTGCAGCACGCAACCACACTGAAGCCTGTACGTTACCGGCAGGCAATCGTCCATCACCCCGTCCTTTCAGCTTCACCCACCCCAAATGTGGTCCGCAACATCACGCTTCATTCAAAACGCGCAAGCCGTTCATTCGACCCCTTCGATCGATTGCCCGCCGGATCGTTCATACTTGAACGCCAACTGTGTTAAAACGTGCTCAGAGTCGCCTCTAACGATCGCAGCCAGCATCGCGTCGGCTAGTTTCTTTTTCTTCAGCAACGCCCGCTGCTCAACCGCTGTCAATAAACGTTGCTTCGGCCCCCTCACGGCGTCGGGTTTCAGTTTCTTCATCCCGCCACCGTTCACGATCCAACGCTTCAACCTGGCAAATTCTGCGGACATCAACGCCGCAGCCGCCCGGTCCGCTGGCTGGGTTTTCTTCCCACGTACCCGTTGCTGAAACCCAACGGCCCGGTCGTCGATATACACCAGTACGTTCTCAACCGTGACGTCGTCACTCATCTCAACCCGTCCTTTCCGTAGCGTTCCAGAACGCCGCAACCTGCTGATGCTCAGCCTTCATTGTGTGGCTGTACCGCTCCAGCGTGACCTGCGAATTCTCGTGGCCTAGCGTCTCAGAAACAACCGCCAGTGAGATGCCACGAACACCATCGCAGCCGTTCAGCATCGTGGACGCCGCGGTGTGCCTCATGCAATACAGCTTCCGATACCGGACCTCTGCCGCCGCCAATGCTGGCTGCCAGACTTTCTGCCGCAGATTGGACCGCCGCAGCGGACCGCCCCGGGTGTCTGGCCAGATCCAATCGCGACGACTGGCCCGGCCTTCCTTCATTGCCGCCTTCCGCCGATCGATCAACCGCGCGGTGATGTGGTTTGGCAGGATAAGATCCCGCAATGCCGCCGGCGTCTTTGGTGGGCCGATATCCAGATGGCCGTGAACCTCGGCAACCTTCCGCACGACAGTTAACGTCTGCTTCGATTCGTTCCAATCCTGCCACTGAAACCCGAAGAGTTCTTCCGGTCGTGGCCCCAATGTGAACCCCAGGTCAAATAGGCCGATCAGGCGGTGATCCTTGCGGGCATTCAAAATCGCCGTCACTTCGTCCAGTTCAAAGACCTCCGCCTTCTCCGGCTTATGGGTCTGTTTTTCCGCACCGTCGCACGGATTGATTCGGATTAGCTTCCAGCGCACACCACGCCGAAACACCATTGACAGCGTCCGCTGAAGTCGCTTCTGAGCCGCTGGCGATGGACGTGTGAGAATCAACTCGTCGATTTCACTATTGCCGATTACATGCAACGGAACGCGAAAAAGGCCTTTGGCGTGATTCAGGGTGGTTGTGTAATCGGCAACCGTTGACCTTGATTTGTCAGCCTTCGTCGCGAGGAACTTCCGTACCAGATCACCGAGCGTCATATTCTTGTGATCAATCCCGTCCTGCTGGTCGTTGTGCTGGCTGGTGGCAAACTCACTGGCGGCCGCCTGATCACGGAATTTCCGTTCATGACGCTTGCCAGTGACCCAGTAACGGACGAGCCACCGTTTATGGTATTTCGAATAGAACGGGGCGACGGGACCAGCTCGTTTACGCTTTCGTTTTTTCACGCTTCACCGCCTTCTTCTTTGCAACGTTCTTTTTTAGTTTCGCTTTGTGTAGGTCGCCGTACAGCACCCAGTTCGCATTGTGCTTGTGTACCGTCACCCCGTGAAAGATGCCATTCTTCTGTGATACCGGGGCTGTGTGGTCCTTGCCAATAATTGCGGCAGCGATCAATTTGTGACACCAACAGCGATCTAGAGTGTCTCCGGGCATGAAATCCAAGCCATTGGCAAGGTGCCATTTGTACAACGTTTCCACCTGATTACCGGTCAGGTAGTCAGGCGACATCGGATGATTAAGGGTTTGGGGGAAGCCTTGGGGTTGCACAACGCGATCCGTCACGCCACGATGCGCGTGTTCAGAATGACTTCCGAGAATTTTTGGACACCACTGACCGGGGAGTTACAGCTCGCCGGTCAGTACAAATAGAGACCTTCCTAAAAAGCCACCGACACCAATCGGTGGCTTTTTTTACGTTCAGGCCATCGCGTGCTTCTGCCTTCGTTCAATGACGTCGGAGTAGACCCGGACGTGCATTAGAGCCACGTCTCGGAGGGTGGGCTTGCTGGCGGATCGGAGGCGGGATTGCCAAAGCGATAGTTTGTGGGTGAGTTCAGTCATCGCATTTTGCCAATGGGAAAAGCCACGCCAATCCACCAGGCTGCACTCCGGCTTCGTGACGTGGCTTCTGTATGGATTCGGTTGCAAAGAGCGGTCAGAGAGTGCAGCAATCGTCCGCGCTGCACCAACTTTAAAGTATACGTATACTATATCCATACAATTCGTATAAAATAGTTGGGACTTGTCACGGATCCAGCTGGGGAGTAAACCCATGACCGCAATGGCTAACAAGAAACCCGACAACATGAAGCGTGATAAGCAGTTTCTCGTGATGGTGCGAGCGTCGGAAAAAGCAGCGTATAAGAAAGTTGCTGAATCCCAGGATCTGTCCATGTCGGATTGGGCCAGACGCCTCCTAAACGCCGCCGTTGACGAGCTCTCGGCGGACGAATGACCGTTCTCCTGCTCGCGCTCACCGGCTGCACACAATCTCCGCCGCCAGCCGAGCGCCAGCTCGGTATCGACTCCCAGCTGGAGGAACCGGACTGCGCCGACGTTGACCGACTTGAGGAGATACAGGGTGACGCACATCTCGACGCTCAAAGCGATTCTGTTTGGGAGTGATTCACGCATCCCTTCGTCCCTCCACCAGAAACCGCACGACCTCTTGCCGTGGAATCCGCCGCCGGAAGTCCTTATCCAAAAATCCGTCGATTCTGTGAGCATCAAACAGCCGGTTCACCAGTCGCTCGCATGATTCATCGAGTTTGGCAACTTCGGCAGTGGTGAAAAATGGCTGGTCTGGTATTTGAACTTGGCGCATGGCCATCTCCGTCCGATCCGCAGCGGCACCATCCGCGCAGACCGGTCGTGTAGAAAACGGTGGATTCCCATCGCCGTTGTAATTGGGGAAGGTTAAGCCGCCTCAGTTATTGAGGCTCAGTTCAATCCGCTGAATTGGCGAGGGCTGGCGCCGGTGTTTTATCTGTCTGACTGTCCCCGCCATCCCCACGAGAACCGAGCAGTTGCAACTGGTCACCAACAACCTTGAGCTTCGATCGCTTCTTCCCGGTTTCCTTGTTTTCCCACTGATCCAGTTGTAGCCGGCCTTCGATCATGCAGGGTCTGCCTTTGGATAGATGCCCGGCTGCGACCTCAGCAGTTCGCCCCCAGAGTGTCACCTCCACAAACGTCGTCTCTTCTTTGCGTTCATTCGTGGAACGATCTGTCCACTGACGGTTGATTGCCAGACTCACCTCAGTGACGGCAGTACCGCCAGCGGTGTACCGGAGTTCAAGATCGCGCGTCACATTTCCGACCAGAATGACTTTGTTGAATGATGCCATGAGAGAGCCTTTCGATG
>JBDONA010000957.1:0-17821 GCA_039831575.1 Fuerstiella sp.
TGCCGCGCGAAGGTCACCGGGTTTCACCGTGCGACCGAACACGGTACCCGCGATGACAATGCCAGCTGTTGAGTTCGCGTATATCGTTGTGCAGTTGCCTGAGGATGCTACGCTGATTCTTGGCGGCAACAAAACTTCGGTTTCCGGTAACGTGCGAAGGTTCAAGATTCCACTGTCGGATTCTCGCCAAACCTATCCGTATACGGTTCGAGCGGAAATGACTCGAGGCGGGCAATTGTTCATTGCTCAAAGCACAGAAACTCTGGTCGCCGGCCGAACGGTCAGCGTGAAAGTTAATGACGTAGCAGTACAGGCTGCTGTCGACGTGGCGGCACGATAGCCGGCACAACAGTTCGACCGACGCAGTTCAGCGGGCCCCTGCGGTTTCGGTCGGCAGAGTTACGAACCACGGCGCTCCGGACACAATGGTCCGGGGCTGCCGTTTTTTTATGCGCCGCTACGGGCAATCCCACTGGTCATGTCGTGTCAGTCGACCACGTTCGTCTTGTGAATCTACGGCGGTGCCTTCGTATCATGTGGGTATGGTTTGAATACATTCAATCGTTCCTGCTTCCTGCGTTTTCGCTTGCTTATT
This sequence comes from Fuerstiella sp., assembly GCA_039831575.1. Classification (GTDB taxonomy): domain Bacteria; phylum Planctomycetota; class Planctomycetia; order Planctomycetales; family Planctomycetaceae; genus Fuerstiella. The sequence goes on from JBDONA010000957.1 coordinate 596, forward strand.
GAGTGCTGGCAAGGCGATATTGATGCTGAAAAGTCACTTCGCACCAACTGTTCGGTGTCCCGGATTACGAAGCACATTCCTATGCAATCGTCTCACGGCCAACTCATGGTACGTCCTCTTTTTGTGCGGTGCTCTTTGATTCTGGCCATTGCGATGGCCAACGGCTGTTCGGCCAACACGGACAGTCCCGAAGTGACCCTGGAAAAAGCGAATATTATGTCGGATCGGAGGCGGTACGATGACGCCGTTCCTCTGTACACAAAGGCGGCAGCAGGATTCCCGAATCGGGCCGGCATCTACTACCGACGCGGTATCTGCTACGAGAATCTGAATCTGCTTCCGAGAGCGCTTGAAGACTATTCGCGGTGCCTTGAACTGCAGCCGTTACATCTGGATTCGCTGAACAATCGAGGCGTTGTTCTGGCAAAACTGGAACGTTACGAGGAAGCGGCAGAAGCGTTTACAACACTTGTTCGTCAGCAGCCGGACAATGTTCTGGCATTAAGGAACCGAGGTCTTTGCCACCACGACCTGGGAAACTTTGACGACGCGTTGGCTGACTACACGGCGGCCATAACAATCGCGCCCGGTGAAGCCGAAAACTGGTTTCAGCGCGGCAACGTATACATGGAACAAGGGCGGCTGGAGAAGGCGGAAGCCGACTACACACGGGCCATTGACGTAGATGCCTCGCATGCAAAAGCATGGATGAACCGTGGTGTCGGGCGATACAATGCCGGAGAACGGAAGCTGGCCATGCAATACCTTGAACACGCCCGCGAACTTGACGGAAACATCATTATCCCCGGTATCGACTGGGTTGAACTTGCTCCCACGGCCGCCGTGGTTGTGGCATCACCTGTGATCGACGCAGGGAGCTTCAATTGGCAATCGTGCGGAACACTTGTGCGATCGACACTTGCCGATCGTGGCTACAAGCAGCTGTCAGTGGTGAAGGATTATCCGGCACTTCGCTGCAGCCGGCTGTCGGCGATGAAAGACGGTGAAGCAGTGGCTGTTTTCATCGGGTGCGACACGGCTGATTCGGAAGGCGTAACTTTGACAGCGATTGACTGGACAACAGATGCTGATGTTGACCGTGTCCTGGTGATCGTTCGGCACCGTGAATCAATTGACGACGCCGTCGCTGCGTACAGCATCAGCCGATTTATCGAAGGCTGGAAACCAGCAGCAGACAGGACACGTGCGATCGTCATTACCATCGAATTACCGCCCGGGCCACCATCCCCTGCGCCGTAGGCATGCGGCCGGATTGCGTTCCAGTGCTGGGTCAGGTCTTGATCTTGGGGTAGCCGAAGTCGCCAGACTTTGGACGACATCGAGATAAACCTCCGAACTCTGGCGAGTTCGGCTACGGAACAATTCCTGTTCTTAGACTTGACCACGCATTAGCCGTTTTGCTGGCGGCGAATTTCGTATAGCAGGATTCCGGTTGCGACGGATGCATTCAGAGAATTCAGTTTGCCCATCATGGGGATACTGACCTGAAGATCGCAAACGTCCTGAAGCTCGGGGCTGACTCCGTGTGCTTCGCCGCCAATCACCAGCGCTGTAGGGCCGCTCAGATCAGATACCCATAGCGACTGCTCCGCTTTCTCCGATGCAGCAACAATTTGAAAGCCGGCGTTCTTTAGTTCCATCGCGACATCGACGACCCGCTCAGCCATGACAATTGGAAGATGATGGACAGCACCGGCAGATGAGCGTGCGACCTGAGGAGTCACTCCCGCCTGTTGAGAGGCCCCAATCACAATGGCCGCTACATTTGTGGCGTCACAACTTCGAAGTATCGCTCCAAAGTTGAACGTATCCTGAATCCGGTCACAGACGACGACGACGGGCACGACCTGGGAGTCGGTTTGGGATACGTTCCGAAGTCGTTCCTGCAGCTGTGTGGTCGACTCATAGGGATACGGCCCCATCCGGGCGGCGAAGCCTTGGTGATGTTCGGCGCTGCAGAGTTCGGTGAGACGATCTGTGTCAACGAGATGGACCCTGACCTGAGCGTCCTCTACCAGTCGTTCCACCTCGCTGACTTCTGCGTGCGGCAGTGAATCTGCGACGTACAGTTCCTGGAACGGCCACTTCGTCGCTCGCAACGCTTCCGTCACCGCGTATCGGCCGACCAACCAGTTTTTTTGATGACTGGCCTGAAGCTGGCGGCGGCGGCTCTTGCGCTTGTCAGATTTAGACATCGTTACGCTGCAGTACTACGTTGCGTTGACGATGTCGTCGCCGTGACCGTAGGGATAGAACAGGCGACCAATTTCGTCGGCCAGTCGGAAGAAGTACTCATTGCGGAAGGTTTCATAACTGACTTCCGAAGCTGATCGTGGCACTTCCGTGGGAAAGACGGACTGCACATCGCGGTTGAAAATCCGCCTGCCGCTGCCGTCCGTGTTCATTTCGTAGACACTCACCAGGGCCTCACAGCGACCACGAAACAAACTTGTACTGTCTCGCTCGTACAGAGCAAAGTCGGTGATGTCCACGTATACTACATAGTTCACGTCAAATTCAGCGCCGACCTCGGCGGCCGTGTCCCAATCCGGGTTATTGACCATCCATGCCTGGATAACATCCGGACTTATGATTTCAATCTGGTGGGCATGCAGCATCGTCGCCAGTCGCAACGCCAGCATTTGATCAATGTTGTCATGAAATTTTGTCAGATCGTCCGGAGCGTAGCAGACGACGGCAACCCGGATGTTTCGGTCGGTGAACGACTTGTTGGTCTCCTTCTCAAACAACGGCTGCAGTTGCGGCGGTCCACCGATCAGGTACCCCAACAGAATGAAATAGTTGCAGCCCGGAATAACCAGCAGCGAAATCAGAAGAATCAACAGACGGCTGACGCGCGCAACGTTCTGATGGTGAGGCGAGGTACTGTCAATTGAACTCATATTCGTCTGAGCCATCGTGCCGTCCGTGGTTTGCAGTGTTGCGGGGCTCCGGAATATCCGGTTTCCCGTCGGTCAGAAAAATTGAACGTGAGAGTGTTAGTGAATGGATTCGCTCATTCGGTAGTCATACAGATGCTGACTGAGGTGCTGGGCCAGTCGATCCAGGAATCCCTGAAGGAACATGTCCTCGGATTTTTTTTCCCGTGGTACCGGATAGGACGTTGGGAATGTCAGGGTGAAATTACGATCGAACACCAGACTGACCGGAAGCTGCTCCAGAAGCTTCGTTTGTTTTCCGTCCGCAATCACTTCGTGGACCAGGATCCGGCCTTCGGCTTTGCCCTGCATCAGGTTTTCGCTCTCTGGAACCCGGTAATCGAACTCCCGCACTTCGATGTGCAGGACATACCGAGCTCCGAATTCAGCGGCCAATTCCGAGTAGTCACCCCATTCGCCGTGGTCGTCGTACCAGCTGGCAACATCACCGGATGGAATGACCTTCACGTTTCGCGCTTCCAGATTTCGTGACACTCGGTCCACGATGTCGATTTGCAGAGACTGAAAATTCGTCAGCAGTCGGTGTGGTGCGGAACAAATGATCAGGAGGGCATCCTCGCCGTCGGACAGGTCTCTACCGGTCGCCACCTTTAGCTGTGACGGGACCTTGGGGTCACCAAATACAGCCTTGCCGGCCATCACAAATAATGAACAGCCGGTACACGTCGTCATCATCAAGACGGCCAGCAGCACAGATGCGAAAATTCGCTTCGTTGCTGAGCGGTCTGTCGAGCGTTGGTAGGAAGAATGCATTGAATAGGAATGGCTTTGTGTGACTATGCGGGTGGTGGTTCTAGATGACAAAGGACCGAAGAATCCAGATACTGAAGGCAAAAAATACGTAGCCGATCGCTCCGAAGATAAACCAGTGAAAGGGTTGCGTTGTCCAAATCCATCGTCCGGTTGACGATACTGCAGTGGCCCACGGTATGCAGAGTCCACAGACAATTGCCAACAGAACTCCGCACGGATTTGCCGACCATGCTGCTGAAAAATTTCCTCGTACAACGTGTGAAAAACTAGTCGTCATCCCGCAGTGCGGGCAGTGCATACCGGTCAGTTCCTTGAATTGACAGGGCGGAAGTCCCAGCTGCAGGTGTGTTCCAAATCCTCGGGGATCCGGTTGCAACCAGCACGCCACTGCAAGGACAGCGATCATGCCTGCGGCAAACAGTCCCATCAACAGTCGAAGGCCTGGTGTTGGTCGTTCGTTTTCTGGTAGAGACGTCACAGTCACTCGGTCCCGTAGTTCGCGCTCCGAGTCACCAACAGAAGAGGTATCTCGAGATTTGCGTTTTTGAACAAGTTCAACCGTCAGTCTTTCCCGGCCATGCATGAGTGGTTCGGCGGTTTGTGCCGGATGCCACCATGGCGGTGCAGGAAACGAGGCCATAGCGAGCAGGATGTGCCGATACCTGCACCGGGCAGGCACTATCTTAATCGGTCGGCGGCGGCATGGGGCCACTGATGTGACGGATCGTGCGATTCGTTCGTGCCGAAAGGCTTGCGCCAAGGGCTCAGTTTGTGACGAACACGATTCCGAAACCAGTCAACTCTCAGTGTTGAAAGCCGCGGTTGATGTCGTAACGTCAGAGTTTTCCGCCGGCCTTGCCGGCGGCTGCGTTATGTACGAGTCTATCGAATTCGTGACGACAGTCTGTTCCTGGGGGCTCGTGCCCCGCAACGCAGATACTCCTGAAACGTCAGGCTCTACGTGTCACCGTCGTCCGTTGGGAGGTCTGTCTGTGTATCAGATTCCGCTATCGTGTCTGATTCCAGTGATGCATCGTCTTCGCTGGCAGCAGCAGCTTCGTCCGCCACAGACTCTTTTGAATCCGATGTTTCCTCTTCTTCGTCGTCCCCTGCACGAGGACCAAGGATTTTGCGTACGTCTTTGCGTTCCAGTTCCTCGTGTTCCAGAAGTGCCTCGGCCAGCTCGTCGAGTTTGTCCCGGTACGTTGTCAGCATTTCAATGGCCGTTTGGTTGGCTTCCTTTAGAATTTCCTGAACTTCGATGTCGATGATGCGGGCGGTCTCTTCGCTGAACTCGCGGTAGGAATGCATTTCCTTGCCAAGGAACGGATGATCGTCGGACTGCTTGAACGACACCGGGCCGATTTTCTCTGACATGCCCCAGTGAGCCATCATGTGCCGTGCGATGCGTGTGGCCTGTTCGATGTCTCCTGAAGCCCCCGCCGAGTACTCGTTGAAGACGATCATTTCAGCTGCCCGGCCCCCCATGGTCATCACGAGACGCTTAAAGAACGCGTTTCGCCCGACATTGGGAACCTCTTTTTCCGGCAGAAATCGGGTGACACCGCCGGTTTGACCGCGGGGCACAATGGAGACCTTGTGAACCGGATCCATACCCTCCTGATACCATGCCAGCACCGCATGTCCGGCTTCGTGCCATGCGGTCAGACGTCGTTCTTCCACGTCCACCTTTTCGTTGCGGCGAGTGCCCATCACGATCAGGTCTTCTGCGTAGTAAAAATCTTCCATTGCGACCACGCGTTTGCTCTCTCGAGCCGCCTTCAGCGCCGCTTCGTTGACGAGCTTTTGCAATTCGGCACCGGAATATCCCATTGTCGTTTTGGCCAGTGCCTCCATGTCCACGTCGTCGGAAAGTGGCACCTTTTTGGTGTGGACCTTCAGGATTCCCAGGCGCCCTTCGCGCGCTGGCAGATCGACGGTGACGTGGCGATCGAAACGCCCCGGCCGCAGTAATGCGGGGTCCAGAACGTCATGGCGGTTTGTGGCAGCCAACACAATGACGGCCTGGGTCTGCTCGAAGCCGTCCATTTCGCTGAGAATCTGATTCAGCGTCTGTTCGCGTTCGTCATGTCCGCCACCGACACCAGCGCCGCGAACACGACCAACGGCGTCAATTTCGTCAATGAACAGGATACACGGAGACGCTTCTCGCGCTGTCTTGAACAAATCGCGTACGCGAGTCGCACCCACACCTACGAACATCTGAATGAATTCAGATCCGTTGATGGAGAAAAAAGGAACTTCCGCTTCCCCGGCTGTCGCTCGTGCCAACAGTGTCTTTCCGGTGCCTGGTGGCCCGACCAGCAGCACACCTTTGGGGATCCGGGCACCCAGCTTTGTGTACTTCCTGGGATTCTTCAGAAAATCGACAATCTCTTCCAGGTCCTGCTTGGCGTACTTTAGTCCCGCCACATCGTCGTATGTGACGGGTTCGTCGCTCTTTTCAAATCGACGTGCCGGGCTGCGGATAAAGCTGCCCATCATGCCGCCGCTGCCGAACGGGTCGCCACTGCGACGCATCATCAGAAACATGACCAGCAGGAACAACAAGGGTATGCTCAGCCACGTCAGCAGCTCCATCGCCGGACTCATCGTCTGCCGCTCGGACTCCACGTCCAGACCGGTCAGGGCCTGCAATTCCAGTTCTGCGGCCAATTCACTGTTGCCCGTATAATCTGACAACAGGACAGTGTTGAACTCCAGCTGCAACGTTCCCACAAAGTCCTTGGGAGGCTTGCTGGGAACATCAATCCATTCTCCCGAAAGAAGCTCGCCGTGAACTTCGACGGATTTGACGTTGTTCTCTTTGAGTTGCTTCCAGAAGAATCCGTACGGAACCCGGGTGCCACGATTGGACGTGCTGCTAAAGAGAAAAAATGCGGCAAACAGGAGGCCTGCGATCAGCAAATATGTGACCGGCCCCATACCGCGACGAGGTTCTTCGCCAGGCTTCCCTCCCTTAGGGTCGGGTGACTGCTGACCGGAAGATTTGTCTTCCGTGGAATTTGTCATCTGCTGATTCTTCTACTGAACTGACCGTCGGAGGCCGTCTGAGATACTTCTGATTTACTTGCCGCGGCAGAGCACGGCGAACGGTTGGTTCGTACCAACCGCGCCTGCTTGCCCGTTTGCCGGTGGAGGTTAACGCGCCAGCGGGTTCCCTGCAATTCGCCCAATGGGGGACGCGTGCAAGAAAGGAGATCAACTCATCTTTTGATCACCTTACGACGAACTCGCACGCCTTCAATCTGCCCATATGTCAGCAGAATTGCCCCGACAGAAGCAAATTCGTCAAACAGACTGGCGATGACGTTTTCTTCTCCGGGCCAGGGAAAGGCATACACGACATCGAAATCCCCAGGGCCCAGCCCCAGCTGCGGATAGGCATCGTCCGCACTGGAACTCAGCCAGCTGTATTCACCGGTATACTGCTCCTCGACAATCGTTTCGCCACCGTGAGGGATAAAACTTCCTGCGACAAAATCGACGGGCAGATCGAAGTCATCGGCCAGGATTCGAGCCTCTTCGACCAGGCTTCGTTCGATCTCAATCCCATACGCCTGAAATTCCAGCATTGCAGCCAGCATTGCGATGGCTCCAAACCCGCTGCCCCATTCGCAGAAAACACTGCCGGGCGCAATTCCGTCTTCTGCAATGGCTGCCAGCGTATGATAGACGATGTCAAAGTCACTCGGTACGAATCCGGTGATCGCGAGTTTTCGATTTTCAATAAAGTCAGCGACCCGCGCATTCGCTTCCTCGAGAAATTCGTCAACTTCCGCGGGAAGTCTGCCCTCGCGGGTCATCACCTTCAGATCAACTAGCGCCATGCGAACGAAACCTGGAAGAGAACAAAGTTCTACTTCTGCAGCAGTATGTTTACGCCCTTTTTATTTGACAGCACGATGTCGGGCTTGCCGTCTGCGTTCATATCGTGGATCTCAAACTGAGTTCCGACTCCCGTGCCTTTTCCAGCCAGAATCTGGTGTGGTACGAATGTCGGTCGCTGACCTTTGACGCGTTTGACTTCATACCAGTACATCACCACTTCATCGTTGCCGCCAGGGTCCCTCCCGTTGTGAGCAAAGAACCGTTTGCCGGTCACGTAGTCAAGTTGCCCGTCACCATTGATGTCGATGGTTTCCACAGCATGCGTCTGCGAATATGACTTGTCGATTTCGTGCAGTTCCCAGCCAGCGGCGCCTTTGTTCTCAGCCCACCAGACTCCGTATTCATGAGCCGAACTCAGAAACAGGTCGGCATCGCCATCCAGATCAAGGTCGTCGGCATACAAATTGGCGGCTTTGGGCAGCAGCTCTTCTTTGTCACCTGACTTCACACGAATCGGGTGGAATTTCCAGACGTCCGCTGATCGCAGATTTCCAGGCGACTGCCACCAGCCATGGCTGATCAGTATGTCGCGATGCCCATCACTATTCATGTCACCCGCACCAAGACCGTGGTAGTACTTGAACGTGCCATTGTCCAGACCACGGTTTTTCTTTTCTGCGGGTTCCGCGCTGGGTTCACTGACGGCGTGAAAGTGAAACATCTCAGTCACCTTCGCCGGCCTGGGGATCCGCACGAAGCCCATTTGAGCTTCCGGTTGTGAACCGAAAATGAATTCGGGCGTCCCGTCACCATTCAGGTCTTCAAATTCGGGCGACTCATTGCAAATGCTGGTCCAGATTACGTTTTCCTGCCACGTTTCGCCGGAGTCGCCCGGATTCTGATACCAGTGAAACGGATCGCCTGGAAAGCCAATGATGACGACGTCCTGCCAACCATCCTTGTTGATGTCCCACGCTGCATTGGCAAAGCTGTTGCTGTAGCCCTCGCCTGCCACAAATTCGCCGGGCGTTCGGATTTCGTGCAGCTTCCATTTCTTTGCGTTGACGTGGTCCGCGGAATCCTTCGACGGAGCTTCGTACCATACATCACCGGCAGCCACATCGGGCGTGCCGTCATTGTTGAGGTCGGCGGCCGCTACTCCTTCGGAACGAAATCGCTCATCCAGTTTGATGCGCACCCAGTTGGCGTCATCTTCTGCTTGCAGAGGGGGCAGACTTAGCGACAACAAAACGGTGGTGAGGACAATGCAGAGGATTCTCATGGCTTGGTACTTGCCGGTAGGAACAGAATTCAGAACAGTATGACGAGTAATAGAGCGGAAGCCGTTCGGATGTGCACGTGACGAACGAATTCTGATGGGAAAAACACCGACTCCGACAACCCGGAGTGTGCTTACCCCTTCGGAAAGTGCCTTAGTCGTTGATGCTGGTCTCGAGGAAGCGGGCCAACTTGTGAAAATCGCTGCCCGGCGGAATGAAACGAACTACGGTCACCAGAGTTGCCGGGTCCACCAGTTTCTCGAATGGCACATAGTGCAGATCCAGTTGGCCGGACACGGATACCATCACGCCGTTGTGCTCTTCTTCGCACAGCGCTCGGTAAGCGCCGACGCCCAGCTGGCTGCCGAGCATGACGTCAAAGGCATGCGGTCGGGCACAGCGGGATTCGTAACCCAACTGCAATCCTGTGACCTTCTTTTTGGAACCGGTCTGTCGTTCATATTCGGCCGCAGCTCGCCTGGCAAACATCTTGCCGAGATCGACATGAGCGACGGAAATGTGTCCATGGTCATCCCGCGGAACATCCTTGAGCACATCGTCAGAAAGGTATTCGGCCAGCCCTTCGGCCAACACGATAACGCCATACTCTTTGCCCTGCTTTTCCTGACGATATCGCATCATGCGGACGATCTTCCGGATCAGCTTGTCAATGTCCATCACCTTACGGTCGGGCGTCGATTCCGGAAGAAGCAAGTCGTCCGCGATGTCTTCAACACTGACCACCATGCTGGCTTCGCCGGATATGGCCGCACCGTATGCCAGCCAGCCCGCACTGCGTCCCATGCTCTCGACCATGAAGTAGGCTCGGCCGGCTTCCGCATCGGCGTGCAGGTTGCGAATCTCAGTGCCCAGCGTTTCCACCGCAGTGAAATAGCCGAACGTGAAGTCGATGCCCATGTAGTCGTTGTCGATCGTCTTGGGGACGTGGACGACAGGGATCCTGGGGCTGCTTTCGGGAAGACCGTCCTGATACAGCTTGAATTTATTTGCTGTCTTCAGAGTGTCGTCGCCGCCAATCGATACGAGAGCGTCGACACCAAGAGCACGGAGTCCGTCGTAAGTACGCTTCAGGGGGGCGATTTTCTCCGGATCATTCATGTCTTCCGGACAGGTGACAAATTTGCCCGGATTTGATCGAGCGGTCCCGATCAGAATGCCCTGCTTGCTGCGCGTTCTTCGCAGCATGACTTCGTGCAGACTGATGAAGTCTTTGCCCTCTTCCAGCGGTCGTTCCGGGTTGTAATCGATAAGACTGGAATAGCCGTGCTTGATGCCGACGACATCAATGCCGTTGTTGATGCACGATATCGCGCACGTGGAGATAACTGCGTTGGCCGCGGGAGCGGGGCCACCGGAGAACAGCAGAGCAACTTTTTTGATCGCGTGAGGCATTGTTTTCAGTTTCCAGCAGTTAAACAGGATGATCATGTGGGCAGGTATTCGCCCGTCTTAAGCAGTGTGTCACGCTGGTGGAGAACTGCCGCCGTGAACTGCCCGCCGCAGCAAGACGGGGTTCATCGTTTCATTTGTCATAGAAATGACTGCTAACAGCTCCGGAGCGTGGTTTTCAGCTACCACGTCCGTTCGACAAACGTGGTGTCGACCGATCCTTCCGCGAACGCAGCGTGATTGAACATTTTCACTGCCAGCGGCAGGGTCGTCTTGACGCCCTCGACAGTGAATTCACGCAGACAGCGTTTCATACACGCGATTGCTTCCGTTCGACTTGGCTTATGGACAATGAGTTTACCAATCATGGAGTCGTAATACGGGCTGATTACGTAGCCTTCATGAGTATGAGAGTCAAACCGAACGCCCAGTCCACCTGGCTGTCTCAGTTTTGTTATTTTTCCGGGACTTCCGCGAAAGTCATTCTCCGGGTCTTCCGCGTTCACGCGCAGTTCGATCGCTGATCCGTTGCATGGGATTTCTTCCTGAGTGAATGGAAGCTTTTCACCTGCTGCTATCAGAATCTGCTGCTTAATCAGATCGATACCGGTGACCATTTCGGTCACCGGGTGTTCAACCTGGATGCGGGCATTCACTTCAATGAAGTAGAAATTGTAATCCTTGTCGACAATGAACTCGACCGTGCCGGCGTTCTGGTAGCCTGCCTGTTTTACTAACCGCACGGCCGAGCTGCAGATATCATCGCGGACTTCGGGCGGTAAATTCGGGGCTGGACTTTCTTCGATAAGCTTTTGATGTCGCCGCTGCATCGAACAGTCGCGTTCCCACAGGTGGACCACGTTACCGTGGGTATCCGCCAGAATCTGAACTTCGACGTGTCGAGGACGTTCGACGTACTTTTCAACATAGACGCCAGCGTTGTTGAACGCCTTTTCCGCTTCTGCAGAAGCGGCCTGCAGGCCGGCTCTAAGTGAAACGTCGTTCCCTGCGACGCGCATGCCCTTTCCGCCACCACCGGCGGTTGCCTTAATCAATACCGGATAGCCGATTTCGTTGGCCACCCGAACGGCCTCGTCCGCATCCTCCACAAGGCCGTCGCTGCCGGGGACGCACGACACGCCGGCCGCCAGAGCGATTTCTCGAGCACTGACTTTGTCACCGAGCTGAGCCATGGCTTCGTGAGGCGGGCCAATGAATTCGATATTGCAATCACGACACACTTTGGCAAAGTGAGCGTTCTCGGCCAGAAAGCCGTAGCCTGGGTGGACGGCCTGCACGTTACCGATCTCAGCTACGCTGATCAGTCTGTTGACCAGAAGATAACTGTCCGACGCCGCGGGCGGGCCAATGCAATAGGCCTCGGTCGCCAGATCCAGATAATGTGAGCCGCGATCAGCCTCACTGAAGACCGCGACGGATTCGATGCCAAGTTCGCGACAGGCGCGAATGATCCTCAGGGCAATCTCGCCACGATTGGCAATCAAGATTCGTTGAAACATAAATCGGGTACGCCGTCCAAATCCGACCGAAAGAAATTGAGTACGCTTGCCAGACCTACGCTGGTTCAATTCGGAATAGTGGCTGGCCGAATTCCACGGCATCTCCGTTGGCCACAAGAACCTCGATGATCCTGCCCGATTTTTCGGCCGGGATCTGATTGAAAACCTTCATGGCTTCAATAATGCAGATTGTTGTGTCGGGTTGCACAGTCGATCCCACGTTCACAAACACCGGTTCTTCGGGAGTCGGGGAAGAGTAAAACGTGCCGACTGTGGGAGCGTCTATTGTGACTCCTGCCGGTGCGTCCGGGGTGGCCGGAACTGCACTTGCAGGAGCTGCTGCAACGGGGGCGGGCAACGTCATTTCCGGCGCGACGGCTACCTGTTTGGGCCCGCGGCGCACCTTCCACGACTCGTCATCTTTTTGCAAATTGGCTTCTGTGACTCCGTATTTTTCCATCAACTGCAGAAGTTTGCGGAATCGATCGAGGTCAAAACTGCCTTTTTCGGCACCTTCAGGTTTGGCCATAAATCCTCTCCGTCGAAGCGCAAAGCTTCGGGGAATGCTTTTATACAGGCACCTCGTTCGAGTTTGCGAGATGCACGGTGATTCTATGTTGTGGCAGAGCGACTTCCGAGATCTCGCAGCCGCTCCAAAGCCGCACACTTTCTCGTAGATTCACCGTTTATGCAAGGAATTCAACGACGGCATCGCCGAATTCGCGAGGAACGGACGTCAAAACCTCATGACCGGTATTTGTTACCAGGATATCGTCCTCGATTCGAACACCAAACCGGCCCGGCAGGTAGATGCCGGGCTCAACGGTCACGACCATCCCCGGTTCCAGGACCTGCTGTGAAACCGGACTCATCCGTACGGATTCGTGGATATCCAGGCCAAAACCATGCCCCAACCCGTGTCCGAAGTACTTCTCAAACCCGGCATTTGAGATGATTCGACGGGCGATCGCATCGACCGTCCTGCATTTTGCTCCTGGCTTGATCGCAGCAATCGCCTTCTGCTGCGCCTTCAGGACCGTCTCATAAACCGTCCGCATCTGCTTGGTAATGCGGCCCGTCACGAAAACGCGAGTCAGATCGCTGCGGTAGCCCGAAGTGGTTTCGGCACCCCAGTCAATCAACAGTATCGGTGATTCGCTGACCAGCCGGTCGCCCGCGTGTGCGTGAGGTAGCGCCCCAGTCGGTCCGACACCCACAATGGGCTCAAATCCCGGCCCTGTAGCACCGAAACTCCGCATGGCAGCTTCCAGAGTGTAACGGATGTCACGTTCCGTCTGATCCGGCCGCAGACTGCTGCGCACGACACCAATGCCGCGCTCTGCCTGGTAAATGGCCTCGCGGATCTGAACGAGCTCCCACTTATCTTTGATCTCCCGTAGCCGTTCGGTCAATCCCCTGGTCGATACCAATTCCGCTGATTCAACCTTTTTATGCAGTGCTGCATGTTGAGTGACGGTCAGGTGATCGGCTTCGAAGCCCAGTTGCCGGGCCTTCGCTTTCCTGACCACATCGGCCGCAGCAACGCTCATCGGCTTGCGGGCATCACGAATGTCAACGTCCAACTCGGAGCACTCGTTCGCGATCTGAGTTTCGTAGCGACTGTCACTGATCAGCACTGTGGCCGACTTGCTTAGATACAGCCACGTTGAGTCACCCGTGAATCCCGTCAGGTAGCGCACATTGGATTCACCGGAAAGCAATAGTGCATCGACACCCACTGTCCTGATCGCCCGCAGCAACCGGGATCGACGACTTGTGTAGTTTGGACCGGACATGAAGAAATGCAACTCCTTGTTTATGCGAACGGAAAGGGGGCACAATACCGGTTGCACACCTTGTGAACCAGCGAAATCGGATTGCACTTCGCCGAAGGGGCAGCAACGGATTACGGTTTTCGACCGGCGGGTGGCCGAGGCTGAACTGACCCTGCGAAGGAAGCCCCCCGGGTTGCACCCGTTCCTCTCGGCCGTGCGCCGGTGTTTCGCGGCGAGTACATTTCTTCGCCTTCATGGATTGATCCGTTTCATCGCGTGATGGTTCTGATGGGGCGCGCAACCGGCAGGACGACGCCGCAGAGATGCCCGAAAACTGACCCACTTGACAGGTCGTAAACCGTACGGTGTACTGAATATGGTCGCCAGGTGGAGGTCGTCGCTCGGCGATTGACAAGAATGGCCTCGATCTGCCGCACCATCCATTCCACGCAAACCTGTGGGCCGCGCGGTTTCTAAAATCCATCTCGTTCGCCGCGCCCCCGGTGAACACGGGCGTCGCTTGGCGGACGTGTGGCGTCCTCAAACACAGAGAGATCAGGATGGCGGAAATTATCCATGATCTTCCGATCAAGGGGACGCCGCAAAGTGTCTTTGAGGCTGTTGCCACGCCGGAAGGCCTCATCAACTGGTGGCCAAACGAAGCGATTGGGGTACCTGCTGAAGGCTCTGAATACGAACTGCAGTTTGGCCCGGACTATCTCTGGCGCCGCATCGTAACGAAGTATTCGCCATGCAGTGAGTTCGAGATTGAAATGACCGTGTCAGATGAAGATTGGAATGGCTCCCGAATTGGATTCCTTCTTGAGTCAACCGGCAACGACACTTTGATTCGCTTTCAACATGTCGGATGCGCTATACGGCGTGGCATGTGACTGCCACTCCACAGCCCGAGTTTCTTCAGTCGTGCGTTGTCTTCATCATCCGCCAATCGCTTGTCGTCGCTGTACTGCTTGTAATGCCAGGCCAGGCCAGGCCACGGCGGACCAGTTCGCGATTGAGGAACAGGTCCGGCAGTTCAACCAACGGATCGTCAACCGGCAGATAGATGTCTGCAATCGTCCTGTCGTATCGGTCCTCACCATGCGTCACCAGTCGGACCATCTTGCCGCCGACGGTATCACTCACAAACTTCGTGGCGTTGTTGGCGAATGGTTGGCCGCGTTCCGGTTTTGGCGTGTTCAAATTCCATCGTCGTCTCCTGTGTATGAAATCGTCCAACCACAACATAGTGGCCAGCCTGGTCAGATCATGTCCCAAACTCCCCTTCCTCAACGTCCCTCACTCTCTCCAGCGTGATCGGTTCAATCAGCACACCTTTCTCATCGAACACATTGAACACCCGATACTCCACGACCTTGCCGGCGTCTTCATCGTACCCACGGCTCACATGAGCCAGCCTATATGATGCTGACAGGTCATAATCCAGAAACACGAACAGTGGATCACGATCAGTCTCACCGACGCCGGCGGCCCAGATGTATCCTTCCACAACATCGGCCACAATTTCCGCAGTCGCGTCCAGCCTTGTGCTTTCGCCACGGAAGAACACATGAAACACCTCGTCACCGTCACCCATAATTATGCTCCTGCTGTCGTCATCTGATTTCTCCAGTTTGCGACCATATTCAGCATGGATCTGAAAATCCACTTCGATGATCGCCCTGCATGACACAGGACGATCCACGGGAGGGATTCATGCGTGATTGTTGAACGCCCACACTTCGCCGTCATGATTCACGAATGTCATGTCGCCACCCATTTCGCAATCACGAGCATAGGCTTCGAAGTTGAAGTAGTAACGTAAATTCTCTGGCATGTCTCCCAGCATCCCCGTACGTCTCGACGATTGGATCGGGGACGGGGCCAGCGACTCTGGAGAGACCGGGCGATTGTTCGGTGCAGCCAGCGAGTAGCGTTAGGAATGCGACGGGAAACTTTTGTTATGTCGGATGCGGCACTTTGAGTTCGGCACAGTTTTTTGACTTTGCGGTGATCGGCCATTTTCCAGATGAATCGGCACTTTCGGTCGAGCTGGCGGCAGCTATTGGATCTAATGTGCTTTGGCATTGCGGTGTTGTGCGCATAAATACCGTGTCGCACCACCGAGCGCATCTCTCGCAGGGGCCACCACATGTTGCTGTCCAACTGGATCGAACTGCTGAAACACCGCTCGCGGCAACACGTTCCCGCCGCCAGGCGTAAGCAACTCTCGCGCTACATACAGACAGGCCGACCGCGCGGCGGGGTATCTCGAGTTACTTGAGGACCGCTGTTCCAACTCTAACGTATCAGTCCTCTGATGGGATCAAAAAAAAGAGCCGCCAACGGCCTAGTAACGCTGGTGACTCAAGATCCAAACCGGCTGGACGATGTCTGTCAAAAAACCAACCCGTTTTCTCCTGTTTCCTCCGTTTTTCTCCTGTAAGAGCTTCGCTCTTGGATTTTAAGAAATGAAGCTTTGTTGTTGTGGTGAGGGAATCTCCCTTTCGCGGTTTCAAGCTGGTAGGGAAGCAGGATAAACACAGCGAGCCGCAACAACTTGTTTCAACTGATCCGATGCCGTTACTGGCTTCAGTAGCCAGCGTCTGAATCGACTCTGGATGCCGTGACACTCGGAAAAGTTGCCGCGTTTGAGTTTGAGACGGCAGTCTGGGCAGATATGATCCACGCAACGGTGGCGACTGATGTGATTCGGAGACTTCGTGCAAATGGGCGGCAATACGATGGCTGAGCAGTACTTTGTGAAACGCGGTGAGAAGATCAACGGCTGACGTGCCCCCACGGATGGTGCCAGATCCTAACACGGATCCGGCGTGAAATTTATCGCTGCTGGAACGGCTTGCGGCGCTGGCGGCTGGTACTCCAATGAACTGTGTGGACGAACCACATTGTAATGACGTCTCCACCGTTCTGTCAGCACTCGAGCTTCCAGCAGAGTGTCAAACAGCTCCACGTTAAGCAACTCGTCACGCAGCTTTCCGTTGAAGGATTCGATAAATCCGTTCTCCCACGGACTCCTTGGTTCAATGAACAATGTCCGCACGCCGACACGTTCGAGCCAGTTGGAATGCCTGAGTTCTTTGGTCCAGTGTTCAATGCCGTGTGGATCACTTGACAGCCTTTGTCAAAGATACGAACAATACTAACATTTCTTTGATGCGATGCTGTCGCCGTTTTGAAGCTGCCGTCATGACATTAAAAGAACATCAACGTCTCCGGATGTGGCTTCCGATATTCGCTTCGATTGTAATATGGTTGATTTTGAGTTTCGCGTTACACGGGTCGATTGGTTCGACAGATCGGGCGACGTGGATTATCGCCGCCGTGTGCTTCTTCGTCATTCGGTTTCTGGCAGGCTTGTTGCCTGCCGATTGCCCAAAGTGCGGTAAGCGACTCAAGTTTCAGCGGAGTCTGGATAACTCGGAAGGCTCAGACGTCCGTTGGTATGAGTATTACTGCTTCAAATGCAAACGGGTCATTACTTGGGAGCAATCGGAACACCGTCGTGACTAGTGCCGCAAGTCTCAGTTGTCAGGCCACCAGAGCAGAAGTTTGTTTATTTTTCCGTGAAGCCGCCCAATTTTCCTTCCATGTGGATGGCCGTTTGATGGTGTCTGAACGGACGGGACGACCG
>JBDONA010000469.1:0-3952 GCA_039831575.1 Fuerstiella sp.
AGGTGGTTGTGAGTTCCGGCAGAGTCTTACAGCCGATGGCGTGGGCCTTCACAGCCAGTAACCGACGCTGATCGTCATCCAGCAGCAGTCGCTTCTTTCCCAGCTTCTTGAGCAAAGCCTCGATCTGTGCGTTCTGGAACTGGATGATCTGCTGCTGCCGCTCATTGACGAGCCCACAGAGTGCAGCGAGCAGAATGTGCCAAGTCTGGAGCAGGAAGGGCATGTTCGGCGCCGAAAATCGTCAGTTTCCGGTGCCGGCAGGTGAAATCAAGCGGCTGAGATGCGAGACTCTGGTGAGCCATAAGTCCCTTGTTTCACGGCGATTTGAGTTCGGCGTAGTTTTTTGACCCTACGGGATCAGTTCACTGCCTGCTTCCTGCAAATAAAGCGGCGGCTGCTGCAACTGGATGCCACCGGACTGACGATCAAAAACGATCCAATTCCGCTGTGCCAGGATGGCGACTGCTGCGATCAATCCGACAATGATCGGCACACTGACGACGAACCAGCGAAACAGCTTTGGCCAACGCGCCGCCGCATTCGCGCGCGGCGTAACCATCGACACATGCTCTTGATCAGTTTTCGAATCGGGATCTGTCATTGCGTCTCAGACGACTGAGCAACGAAACAATTAACATCTGGAGTGACAACGGATAAGACGCCGCTGCCTGCCAGTTCTACAAATCGCGATTCGTCGCGGCCAGCGTTTGCCGATCAATGACGGGGATTGGGGAAAAACCACGCAATTCAGCCTCGTTTTGGCCTCACATCGTTGAAGTACATGGTCCAGTGCAACACAGAATTGCTGGGCGGCGCATAAGAAGACCGCACGTGAAGACATGCGTCACGTGCGGCCAGGTTTCCGCTGAAAGCCGTAGTTCTAGGCGTCATCCGCACCGTCAACGTCAGTATCCGGCAACAGGTCGTCTTCAGCGTTTAGATCGTCAGATATAGACTCGGGTGAAGAATCTGTGCCCCCTCCCCCCGAGCAACCGACAACAGGCAGAACCAATAAGCTCAGCATAAATAAACATAGAAATGTTGGAACAAGTTTCTTCACGGACAAACCCTTCACTATGAAATGAGACAAGGTAAACCAGACGCACACAACTTCGATGTACACCGGTGTGAACTTGACGGGCGTAATTCCGTGCGCCCATCGTTACTGAATTCAGGCACACAATTCATCAGGTCCCTCTGGAATCAATACTCGCCGAGCACCTCACCGTCATGAATTCGCGTTAACAGAGCATATGTACTCTTGTCCATATTCTCCGACAGGAATCTTGCACTGCCGTCGGCCATAGCGACATGAATTCCACCAGTGTGGATACTGGACGCAACGCCAACATGGACGCGCACTTCATTTCTACCAGCTGCTGAGCCGATCATGCCGTCGACGAAAACAGGGCCATTGATGTGATAACGCGCGTTGTTGATATGGTTTCGAGAATTTGGATGATTGACCGCGAATGTCCCGAGACGACGATATCCACCCCAGATCGGTGTGTACGCATCGTGTCTTCGACCAAAATTTTCGGGCTTGGATGACACCTTGATAAGACCTTCAGTGATAGCAATGGTGTTACTGGTTCCGTCGGTGATGTCTCTGATGCTGGCAGACCGGTCGTGTCCGTAGACCCCTCGGTATTGAATTCTTTTGCGTCCGTCCGCGAGGGCAGAGGATGCAACACGGAATCGGCCCCATGGACGCCCTATAGTCCAGCCATTGCCGTGACCACCCGCACAGAACAAATAGTTTGTTCTGGCATGGTTGGAATGGTAGGCGGCAACGTCAGTTCGCACTGACAACCCGTCCGACGCGTCTGACGGACACATAAACGAAGAAATCTTGGTCTTCACCAATTCGGTGTTGTCATTGGGCCAACCACCGCGAACTCCCGTCATGCCCTCCCGGTAAAAATTGTTGCTGGCGTGATCCATATTCCATTGATTATACAAGGGCGCCTGTTCGATATACGGAAGCAGGAAAATCCAGCCAGTATGATTCAGTGCCAGGGTGCCGTGTGGCGGCGCACCATTACCCCAAGGCGGGTTGAATTGATTAGCTCGCGCATCGCCTGGTGCGATCGTCCCCGGCGGAAACTGACTGTAGACATCGTGATAATTGTGAGTCGCCAGTCCGATGTTCTTCAAATTGTTCTTACACTGAGTTCTGCGGGCCGCTTCACGTGCCTGCTGCACGGCAGGCAGCAACAACGCGATCAAAATTGCAATAATCGCGATGACCACTAACAATTCGATCAAAGTAAAACCGGATTTTTTCGTCTTGAAACGAACCATGTTTACGTCCTTCAAAAAGAAAAACAGGACAATCTTTTACGCACAACACAGCGTGAAAGGCTAAGGAGTGAAAATACATACTCCTGTTACCAGCCACGGTACGTGGAAGATCCAATCGAGTCTACTCAAATGGACGTTGCCCAAGAAAAATAAAACATTTTTCAAAATTCGTAGTCGAAGCAATGTGTGGCGTGCTGTAAGTCGCAGCACACAGCAGTATTTTTGTTCTCAAGAAGCCAAAAATGCAGGCTGCGTGTTGCCAGACCACTGAGCCACAGCCGCCCCCCGCAGGACCCCGCAGGACCCCGACACCCCGACACCCCGACACCCCGACACCCCGGCACACGATTTGCTGGCTTGGTTCAATCCGACGGAAGATCGAATGGTCTCTGCTGCGGTCGCTCGCGTATTGAGTTGATATGCTGTCTGGTCAATATCCACGACTTCACCGGATCGCATGAAAAGGATTCACACATGCGTGCCGTCAGCATCGGATTAGGAATTCTGCTGGCCTTCGTCACCCCGACGTGCGAGGGACAGGATGCTGAGGTGCGGCTTGATCGGGGCGACCTGTTGAAGTTCCGAGACAGGGCCGCTCGAATCGTTCCCGCTACCGCCATTGCGTGTTGTTCACTCGGTCGTTCGACGTCGCGAGGCAAATGTTTGATGTGAGGAGCCGTATGCTCTAATGCGGGCACGTACGGATCTGTGGGAGCCCGGGGCGAGCAATCGCCTCGGGCCACCTGGCCGGCTGCCTTTTTCGCGAACGAAAAGAACTGATATTTGAGTTCATTTTGCATCATGAAGGTCAGTGGCCGGTGTCGGTGATGTGTCGTGTTCTTGGCGTCAGTCGGTCGGGTTACTATGCGTGGCAGCGTCGTCCGGTCAGTGCTCAGGAGCAGCGTCGAACAGAAGTAATTTCAGAGATTCATCGCATTCATGATGACCGTGACATGCATGCGTATGGGAGTCCACGAATGTACCATGAATTACTGAATCGCGGCTATGAGGTCTGTGAGAACACAGTTGCGAAGCTGATGAATTCGGAAGGGATACGTTCGTCGACATCAAAGAAGTTTCGTGTCAACACGACAGATTCGAACCATTCGCTGCCGACTGCGGAGAACGTTCCGGATCGTGATTTCACAGCATCCGGCCCGGGCCAGAAGCTGGTTTCCGATCTGACTTACATCAGGACAGACGAAGGTTTCTTGTATCTGGTCTGTATGATCGATGTGTATTCTCGGCGAGTGGTTGGATGGTCGATGAGCCACGAGATGACAACGGACGTTTTTCTTTCGGGCCTGCAGATGGCGCTTGGTCGTCTGGGTGTAAACGGAGATTTTCTGTTGCATTCGGATCGTGGCAGTCAGTACTGCAGCGCGGCGTTTCAGGCCGCGTTGGCTCGTCATGAAATCCGCTGCAGCATGAGTCGCAAAGGGAACTGCTGGGACAATGCCGTTTCTGAAAGTTTCTTTGCTTCACTGAAGAAGGAGCTGGTGTATCAGCACAAGTACGCGAGTCGTGAAGAAGCTCGTCAGAGTATCTTCCGCTGGATCGAAACGTTTTATAATCGAACACGGCTGCACAGCACTCTGGGCTACATGAGCCCTGAACAGTTCGAACAGCAGCCGTGAGGAATCACAAT
>JBDONA010000804.1:0-3938 GCA_039831575.1 Fuerstiella sp.
CCTGCTGACAGAAGTTGCCAACAAGCATGGTCGTGAGCGATTCAACTCAGCGGCTTTCATTCGACCCGATCTCGGTTACGTCGGACGATACGACAAGATGCACCGAGTTGTCTTCGGCGAATACATACCGTTGCGGTCGGTTCTGCCGTGGCTGGCAAAACTTACGCCGTTCAGTGCGGGATTCGGTATCGATGCCGGGGCCGCGCCAGCGGTATTTGAATATGCAGGCACCCGCTTCTCGCCCATTATCTGTTTCGAGGACACTGTGCCCCACCTTGTGCGCGACGTCGCAAACACTCGCGACGCAGCAGGCCACACCCCGGACGTCCTGATCAACATGACCAACGACGGCTGGTTTCGCGGTTCCAGCGAACTGGATCAGCATTTGATTGCCGCAACATTCCGTTGCATCGAGACACGTCGTCCCATGATCCGCGCTGTTAATGCCGGGATTTCTGCGTTTATTGATTCTGCAGGGCGAATCCGACAGCCGGAACATTTCCTGATCATGAAGCCGGAGTCAGCCGGACTTGTGGCAGAATTTCAGAAGGCCGAATCGATGATTGACCCAGACACGGGTCAGCGGTATCGGCAATGTTCGGCCGTGATGGTGGGACAGATTCCACTCGACGGCCGCAGTTCTTTTTATCTGAGATTCGGAGACTGGTTCGCCATGCTGTGCAGTGTCCTGGCTGTCGGTGCAATGTCGATCGGTTTTCGACGCCCGTCACCTGCTTAGCGTCGGCAGTTCGAAACACGCGGCTTCGATTTCACTGCGAATCAGAATTCGATTGCCATAAAGACACAGCGTGTTCCAACAGATCCCGGATATTGTCGAAAGCTGGCCGAGTTCCTCATAGCCGTTTGGGGTAGCGCGAACAAGGTAGAGTATTCCGCCTTCACTGTGCACCAGAATTTGGTCGTTCACCAGCAACACCTGTCCATGCCCAAAACGGCCTCGTCGCTTCCAGATTCGTGCGCCGTCGGCCAGGCGGACACATTCCAGAAAACCGCTGGACAGCGAGTAGGAATGACCGTTTAGAAGGACGGGACTGGTCAATTTGGTTTTCAGCACGCGGGTGTTCTGCCAAATCGATGTGGCGCTGAGTTTTCCTGCCGCGTTTTGCAACGCGATCAACTGGCCTCCACCGTCCGGGTAGCCGTTCGAAGTCAGAACCTGTGTTTCTGACACGACCGAAACCTGCGATGTATTTGCGCCACCGTTGGATTCGCCGGGGCGAGAGAAACTCCAGAGCGGTTCCCCAGTCTCAGGATCGAATCCGATCACCTTTGATTCGGCGGTCAGCAGAATCTGCGGCCTTCCCGCAACAGTGGCCAGTACCGGTGACCCATACGCAATCATTTCACGACCGCCTCGCCAACGAATCTCACCGGTGAGACGATCAAAGGCCAGCAGGGTTGACACGTTTCCTGCCGGACCGCCTCCCGGCACAATGACAAGGTCACCAACGATCAGCGGTGAGCCCGAACGTCCCCACGCCAATGCTGTGTTCTTTTCGTATTGAAAGGTGAGACCATTCTTATCCGTTCCTGAAGCAAGTTCGATCCCCAGTATTTTATTCAGATCAGCCTGCCACACCACAGATCCGTCGGCACCGTTCAGGCAGACGCAGTTACCAACAGCTCCGATAGCGTACACCCGACCATCAAAAATCGTGGGCGTTGTGCGCGGTCCGACGTGGCCGAGATTCATGATGTCGTGATGACGAGCCGTGTGCTGGTAAAGCCATTGCAGCTCCCCGGTCTCAATGCTGTAGCAGGTGATGCACTCCTGATCGCCCCGTTGCTCCATCGTCACCGCATAGCCGTTCCGAGCCGCAAAGCCGGACCACCCGCTGCCGATCGACTGCTTCCACAGCTGAGTCGCACTGGAGAACTGGTTGCCATCAAACTGGAAGTCTGTCGCTCTTGTTCCGTTGCGATTTCCACCCAGAAACATTGGAAAATCGTCGGGCGTCTCCGTACTCAAATCCACCGTCACCGATTTACTGTCCACCAGCGTGGACAGGACCTCCGGCGGGGATGCCCAAATCGGCTGCCAACGTTGAATGGTGAGGTCACCGCCCAGGACGGGCCCGAAGATAAACACAAACAGGAACGGCAACGATACGACAAGGACGCTGGTCAGAATTCGTTTCCACCATTTCCAACGACTGAGCACCAGAAACCATCCGACCCACAAGACCATCGTGATCGCAATGCCCAACATCGAGATCACATTCACGATGTCCTGGCCAAAACCCAGCATGTCTTCCACGTCACTGATGAAAATGGACGCCAGAATGATCAGCGACAGTACAACGCCGGTAAATACGAACATTTTCTTCGGAAAACGGCCCCCACGGCTGCCTGCCCCTGCCGTCTCCGCGTGTTCGTAAGGATCAGCTTTCAGCTGCCGGGACGAGTCTGTCAGGTCGTTCATTATTCGATGATCCGTGATGCCGGACGTTGACGAAGTGGATAAGCCCGTTGAATTGTGACTGCTGTGGATTGTAGGCGCCACAGCATGAATTACCCATGCCGGCAACTCGTCGCCACGACCTGCAGCATATTGACTGTCCTGCGAGGCCCCGACGCAGGAACTGGCATTTCCTGCCTGATGGACTTTGCGGATTAGGGGGAACCGTCCTGATTTGCGGTTCCGGCAAAGTTTAACGATCGGATTGACGATACGGATTGTAACGGCACATCCTGCTCCGGAATCCGTGTGGGCTGGTCGTGGAATAAACGTGGTGGCAGCGTAATCTTCGGATTT
Source organism: Fuerstiella sp. (assembly GCA_039831575.1). Taxonomy (GTDB): domain Bacteria; phylum Planctomycetota; class Planctomycetia; order Planctomycetales; family Planctomycetaceae; genus Fuerstiella. The sequence continues at coordinate 2,777 of JBDONA010000804.1, forward strand.
TCGTTGCGATGAAGGACCCGTCGCTGACGCGGCGCAGGGGGAACGCCAGAAGTGCATACGCTGCAGACCAGAATGACCGCCACGATTGTGTTGGCCTCAATTCTGCTTCAAGGTTGCGCGATGCAGCCGCTGAGACTGCAGTACCTGTGGCGACACGACGAAAGTCTTTCGTACTACGAAGACACCACCTCAGCCATCGAGTACCCCACCGAAACCGAACCCAGAGCACCTGATCCGGAATTGTTTGCGGCACCCCGCCATATTCGCAGCCTGGACGAAGTCAAATCGCGTGAAGTCACGTTGACCGAATGTGTCCGCATGGCTCTGGAAAAGTCGACGATTCTGCGTGACAACGCGGTAGCACGTGGTGGACAGAGTCAGATCCTCGTCCAACCCGGTGGGGTAACCTCAATTTACGAACCTGCCATTCAGGCGACGGGTTTCCTATTCGGTAACCGAGGCGTTGAGGCGGCATTGGCAGACTTCGACGCCCTGGCCACCACGAGTATCACTTGGGGCCGTGATCGAGTGCCACAAAACGCCGGGACACTGGGACTGCTCAGTGGTCAATCTCAGGTTCTCGAAACCGCTCAGTATCAGACTCGGCTTGAAAAACCACTGGCAAACGGTGCGACGGTGGCCTTGCAGCATGACATTAACTACGAGTTGAACAATCGCCCCGCTAGTGTCCAGGCGTTTCCGTCATCTTTCACCGGTGTGGTTCAGGCAGAGTATCGTCAGCCGTTGTGGGCCGGTGCCGGGGTTGAATTCAACCGAATTGCCGGACCATTGAGCCAGGGGCTGCGAGGTGTCTCAGGACTTTCGCAGGGCATCCTGATCTCACGCATCAACGGTGATATCGCTTTGGCACAGTTCGAATCGCGGGTCAAGATTCTGGTCAAGGATATTGAAGACCAATACTGGGACCTGAACCTGTCCCTTCGGTTGTATCAGTCTGAAATGGATGCGTTCCAGGACCTGCTGAGCTACTTCAACAAGTTGCGTGGACGCGCCGAGGGAGCTGACTATGTTCTACAGGCCGAAGCGAGAATCTTTGAGGCCGACGCACGGATCCGGGGATCGCTGGCAGACGTCCTTGAGAATGAGGGCCGCCTTCGTCGACTGTGCCACCTGCCGCTCAACGACGGATCATTTCTATATC
>JBDONA010000017.1:0-3936 GCA_039831575.1 Fuerstiella sp.
AAAGGGCTGCCCACAAGACGCCCAACAGTGTGACGATCAACCCGCTGGCTTGGTAAAAGCGGTGAACCGCATCGCCTTCGCCCCACAGTAATCTTGAGCGTGCGACCATCAGCCGATAGATGATGAACTCGCTTTTCAGTGTGCCGCCGACCAGCATGAACAAGCCAGCAGCGATCATCAGTGTTCCCCAAAGTGTGTGCATCTAATCTCTCCAATTCCCGGTTCACACTGCGCTCATAGTTCTGGAATACGGTCGATACTTGGCACGCGAACTGCGCACGTGTGATTCAATCAAGCTTGGGTAGTTGATCGGGTGGGGTTTTCAGGCCTCGTAGCACACCCATCGTGACAATTAGGATCGGAGGCAAGAACGACACCGCCCATCCGACAGTGTCAACGATGGATGACTCAGGTGCGACTGCTCCGATGAGCAACGCGATACCGGTGCAAATGACCGCGATGAGGAATCCTACGATCAGCGTGAACGCTAGGTTCACAGATGGCTTTCCATCACGAGTACCAACAAATGAAAGTCGCATTCATACACTCCAATTCGCGGCAGCCAAGATTGCCGATAAGTGTACCATGTACTGCCACGGCCAGTCATTTCGCATGTGTTCGCGGGACCGTTCGGTCTTCTGCAACACGTGGTCGCAGATGACCAGGGGCATTAGGAAAACCGTTGATATCATTACTCAGCCATTTCTGCCCGGTTGGGGTGCGCTGGGGCAGATGCAGTCCGATTCGCAGAAGCCGTACGGACTTGATGACACGGATTTCGTGGTTCAAGAAGCGAATGGCAATCCTGGAATACGTTTTCGGCAGAATCAGGAATCGTATGAGTTTTGGCGATAAACGGTGCTCAATGTCTCTTGGCATTTTGCTTCTGGCCCTGCAGGCATCTCAATTTGCGGTACGGGGAATGGTGGCTCTTCTGATCGCTGTATTTCCCACCTTCATATTTGCCAGAACTAGAATTCGATGCCTGTATCGCCATTCATTCACTTCCTCCGACTGCCGTTGCTGGGCGTGTTCATTTTGTAGCTGCCGCAAGAAACACAAGCATCGCCGCGCCGGAGAATAGGTGTTTCATCTCGAAATCTCCGGGGGATTGGCTCGATGGAATTCGCTCCAGGTTTTGGCCAACTCAGATTTGGTGTCTCGCAGAATCTCCCGTATCGCCGCGCAGGTCTCGTTGTCCAGGTGACGAAAACGCGGTGGCTGTTCTGACAAACTCAGGACTTTCCACAGTTGTGCGTAGATCTCGTTTCGCAGCGTTTCCTCCATCGAATCGAACGCCAATGAATAGATCATGTAGCTGCAGGGATAGTGAAACAGTCGAGTCCTCAAGTCGAATTCACGAAGAGACCGGCCCTGAGAATCGTCCGGCCCGCGTCGACGAAACTGCCCCTTGAAGATGATCGAGCCTTTCACTTCAGAAGTCAGCGGTGCCTCGCCAGCAAACAGCATGTAGTCAACCACCTCCTTTGCAGCTTTGGTGACAATGGCTTGTAGCTCAGCCTGAGCCTCAGATTCACCATCTGTTGCCGACTCAGACTTCAAGTCATACTGCGCGAGACGCACTGTGAAGTTTGCTTTTGTGAAGGTGTTGTGCATCTGAGTCTGATGCTCCAAAACCATCAGTGCCACAATGTCGCTATATGACGACAGCCATCCGAGCGTTTGAAATTCGTCCCGCAGATTGTTGCGATTCGAACTGTTCTTTCTGTCAAGTTGCCCGCCACGCAGAAATGCGTTTCCCATGTGCGTCATGTCGCCGTGAAGCCCAGTGACATACCATCCTCCCCAGCGTTCTGAGATCGGGCTGGTGTGATCCGTCACAAACGATTTTCGCTTGAGATCGATAGAACCACCCGGCGAAGGAAAGACGCTGCGAACGGTGTGCCCGGGGATACCTTGAGTCATCGTTGTGGCATGACATCCCAGGCAGTCGTAGCCGGCGCGTTCGATTTGTGCGTTCTGTCGCGACATAGTGACCGTGTAGAAAGCCGCGCCAAGTCTCGGATCGCTGGCCGACAGTTCCATGATTTCACTGCCACGTACCCAGCCGACATACACATCGTCGTTGAAATAGATGGCTCGTGGATTTCGCGGCGATATGTAGCGAATCTGCAGGCTGGTTTTTGAAAACACCAGAGCCTGCGTCGATTCGTGAACGTCTAGTGATTTAAGGATCGATCGCAGATAGCCGGTGCTGCGGTCGTATTCAAGATCGACGTCGCCGGCTTTGTACTGCTGCACCAACTGTGTGACCGGGTTGTCATCACTTGTTTCTGTGTAATTGAAAGGAGGTTCATCGAGATCAAACTGTGCTTCTGCTGTGGCGGGTAGCAGTAAGGTCAGCAGAAGTGAAATCCAGAATGACAGATAAGCGGCCATAGGACGGTGTTTTCAAAGAATAAACAGGGGAACTTGATCATGGCGTAAGCCAGGGCTTTCAGCCAAGTAATGCGTGAAGCATCACTGTGGTGATTGTCAAAATCGACACGGTGCGTACTCGCACGTACTGTGTGGCACTGTCACAGACCCGGACCTCATCGGCAGTAAGTCGCTCGATTTCATCATGATTGCAACTACTGCAACAATCGGGCCATCGACGAGACTGAACAGATGTGCCGCGGGGTGCGGACAGCCGCAAACTTCAGGAATTGGCCAGTTCGCATCCAAGCCCGGAGCCCATCTATCGTTGAATTCTCAGCTCAGCAGATACGACGATTCTTCTCGGTCAGACACACCTCGCCAAATGACGGCGGATTCCGACAAAACGTATGGCATTGCTCGCTCGAAATTCGTGCGTCATCAAAGGCACGATATTCCTGGAATACGGTCGTTAAATGGTGCATGTCAACAATCAAGAACTCCCGGACCGTGACACGCGCCAAAAAAGGGACCGTTTGATAACGCGGTGCCCGAATTCCCATATATCCAGATGCATTTGGAAGACGAGAATCTGCAGTGCGAAATCCTGAATCGCGACAACGATCGCAAGTACACCGATGTGCTCGACGAAGCCTTCGATTCAACCGAATGCCAGAAAGCACCCCAGCATCTCGTGGCATACGCGACTTGTTTCGCGAGTTGCGGTTCAATACGCTTAACTGGTTCGAACCTCGAAGACGAGAGTAGCGAATTCCAGCACTAAGAAGAACAGCGACCATTCGGATTCAGCCGATTTGAAAGGTTCTGATATGCAAGAACTCCACCGATGTCATGGGATCGCAATCATCGCATTCGTCATGAGTTCGCAACTGGTTGGCCGAGGTGTCAAGGCGCAAGAAATGAATCCGCCCGAAAGTGGCGATTCGAACCGAGTAATTGCGATCGTCGGTGGGCGACTCATCGATGGTCGCGGCGGTCAGCCGATCGAACGCGCGTCGGTTGTGATTCGAGGCAACAAGATCATTGACGTGGGTCGGAAGGATCAAGTTGCGATTCCCACTGCCGCTGAAGTCATCGACATCAGCGGCAAGACCGTCCTGCCTGGCCTAATAGACTCTCATTTTCATTCCAAGAACGATCTTCGCACACCGATCGAATTCGAGTTGCTTCGTGGGATCACGTCTTTCCGAGATCCAGGCCACCCGTTCAAATATTACGAACTCACGCTGAGGGCGAACGAAACGTTGCCCCGAATATTTCTGTGTGGGGGACATCTTGACGCCGCACCCGCAGTTCATCCCGATCAGGCGGTGGTCGTGCAGGACGCCGATCACGCGCGGCGCGCGGTGGCGGACCATGTCTCAAAAGGTGCATCGGCGATCAAGATCTATTTTCGATTGCCGATCCAACACATTCGGGCCGCCTGCGAATCAGCTAGACAACAGGGGGTAATTGTCACGGCCCACCTGGAACTCGTCGATGCGGACGAGGCGATCGCTGCAGGCGTTCGTGGGATCGAGCACGTCACGTCATTCG
>JBDONA010000209.1:0-3930 GCA_039831575.1 Fuerstiella sp.
CAGTGAAAATGATCTTCCCGCTGGTGCTGTTCATTTTTCCCGGCATTTTTGTCATCCTTGTCGGCCCTGCCGGCATTCAACTGATGGACAACATTGTAAACAAGTAGTCGGGCACGCGTATTGTTGTGTAGCAGACTGATTCGCGGTCCAGCGTTTGACGCGTTCCGGATCCCGAAAACCTGCATGCCCTCCACCTCACTGGGTTACGGGGACAGGCAGACTGCGTCAGGCGATGATTTCATGCACAACGCGGGCTTCTTCCACACCTGTCAGACGCATGTCCAGTCCCTGGTGCTTGACCGCAAAACGTTGGGGCTCGATGCCGAGCAGATGCAGCATCGTCGCATGCAGGTCACGTACATGGACAATGTCTTCTACCGAGTTGTAGCCCAGTTCGTCGGTGTTGCCGAAGGTCATGCCGCCTTTGATGCCGCCACCTGCCAACCACATTGAGAATCCCTTGATGTGGTGATCGCGACCGGCCCCGCCCTTGCCCTGAAACATGGGCGTGCGACCGAATTCGCCGCCCCAGATGATCAGCGTGTCGTCCAGCAGGCCTCGCTGCTTGAGGTCCTGAATCAGTGCCCACGTCGGCTGATCGGTCAGTCCGCAACACTTATTCATATAGTTGACCAGTCCACCGTGATGGTCCCAGCCACGATGGTACAGATGAATGAACCGTACTCCGCGTTCCGCCAGTCGTCGGGCCAGCAGGCAGTTGGACGCGTACGAACCGTCGCCGGGAGTGGCTCCGTACATTTCCAGAACGTGTTGCGGTTCGTCGGACATGTTCACCAGCTCCGGTACCGACATCTGCATCCGAAACGCCATCTCGTAGGCCGCGATTCGCGTTTTTAACTCCGCATTCTGCAGCCTGAGATTTCGGTGGGTATTCAGAGTACGCACGGTATTGATCAGGTGGCGTTGCTGCTCCAGTGAAACGCCGGGCGGTGTATCAAGGTAGTGGACCGGTGACCCGGTCGCATTAAACTCCACGCCCTGATAACGGCTTGGCAGAAAACCTGCGGCCCACTGTCGTGACGCGATTGGCTGCGGATTACGTCCCCCCACGCTGGTCATTACCACGAAACCAGGCAGGTCCTGGCACTCACTGCCCAGACCGTACGTCACCCACGATCCCATGGACGGCCGCCCGCTGATAGCCGTGCCGGTGTTCATAAACGTATGAGCCGGATCGTGATTGATCTGCTCGGTCACCATCGACTTGACGACGCAGATGTCGTCGGCCATCTTCTGGTGCCACGGCATAAAGTCACTGATGAGCGTGCCACTTTTGCCACAGGGCCGGAACCCGATGAGCGGTCCCAGGCATTTCAGTTGCTGGCCCTGCAGCTGAGCGATCGGTTGGCCGGCGGTATACGATTCCGGCATGGGTTTGCCGTCCATCGCCGCCAGCTGTGGCTTGTAGTCAAACGTCTCCAGATGCGATGGCCCCCCGGCCATGCATAGAAAGATGACCCGTTTGACCCGTGCAGGAAAGTTGGGAAAACCGGCCTGGCCAGCGTTCAAAGCCGGTCCGGAACCAGCGGATGCCGAATCGGCGTCCATCAAAGATGATAAGGCCGCCGCCCCCACACCAATTCCGGCGCGGTGCAGGAAGGTTCGACGTTGCAGGTCTCCTGTTCGTTCCGACTGCATGTTCACGAGACCATGGGTTTCTCTGAAGTATCGTACCTGGTCGTCCCGGCGGCCGCACATTGTCCAGGGAACGGCCACCGCGACACCGGAATGCTAGCGATAACTGATGGCACAGCCGAACTGTTTGGTACGGGGTACAGTAACCGACCGATTCCCCAACAGATCATTAATGGCATTCACGACAAAGTGGTGCTTTACGAGCGACTCAGTGCGATTGTCGTCAAAGGCGCCGGTGTAGGCAATGCGACGGTTCTGATCCAGGACGAAAATATGTGGAGTCGACGTTGCGCCAAATCCTCGGCCGACCTGCTGTGAGGTGTCGAACAGATAGTGAAAATTATACCGAGCACCGGCCGCTCGGCGCCTCATTTCATTCATGTTTTCCAGTGGCCCAATGCTGCTGTTGATGCCGACAAACGTTACCCCCCGTGGCCCAAAGTCCTTCACCAGTCGCTTAAAGCGGGTTTCGTAGCCTTTAACGCACGGGCATTTGTTACACAGAAAAGCGACCACCACGATCTTTGCGTCGTCGAGATCTTTTCGACTGTGAAGCAACGCGTCTGTACCCTGTAGAAACCGCCATGCAGGCACATGGTCACCAATGTTTGGTGTGGCCGCATGAACGGACGGCGACGACACAAGAATTGCCGCCTGAAGAGTGAAGATCAAAATACGTCTTGCAGTCATCACATACATTTGAACGTTGTCCACTGTGCGACTCCCTGGCGACACAAGGGTCGATACGGCCAAAATATCATCGAGTACAGGCAGCGTGGCGGTTCATCAAAGGAACGTGCTCCGCAGGAAGCGAGTTCGATGGAAGTCTCCGGGCCCAGCCGGCGGGATTTTACGCAATTTGCCGCCTGAAGAGAACGGCAAGAATGTGACTTGAGGCCCTACGGCGATCGGGCGGTGCACACAATGGCCGATATCTGCGACAGGTCGCCATCGTTCGGAAACTGAAACCTGACTCCGAGATTACAGTTTTACACGGCCAGCGTTATCGGCTTCGCTGGCGACGGGTGCCAGGGCAGACGTGTTCATGCTGTTTCGCCACGGCCGAGAATTCGTGATCTCACCGCCCGAAACAGGCATGGGTTGCGAAACCTCAGGGTCCATGGGCGGCGGTGGTACGATCACTGGATGATCCTCTACCGGAGGTTCTGTGAGCAACGGCTCTTCGGCGGTTGGGGGGACCAGATGCACTCGTGGAAACGAACTCTGCTGTGGCGTATGTGGCACTGCAACCGGTGATCCGGGCGTGCTGTTTGTGCGTTCGTGTCCGACTGCATCCGGAATCCATGGCCGTGAGTCCGTTCCCAGCGACTCCCAGCTGCCGGCAGCCGGTGCACCAACGAACTCAATTGGTTCAGTGCGGAGTTTGTGCTGATCCTTACCGTGCGTTCGGTGCATCGCTCGCTGCAATGCAAACGGAGCTGCTGCTGGATGCCATTGGCCCTCTGCCAGATAGATTTCATGGTCAACAAGCGTTGTGCCCTTGGCAAACTTTAAAGCGTTGAGGCCCTTGTTGTATTCAATGATGCTTCGCATGTAGGCCTGGTGTGCGTCACGCTGCTGAATTTTTGCCTGTAACAGGAGGTTGAACAGGTCCGGGCTGGTTTGGGCTGTGCCCTGGACACGTTGTTCTGCAGCGATGACGTATTTTTCAGCAGAATTGATGCGGCGAACCGTACTGTCCGCCAGTTCGTACCAGCGTTGCATGCCCATCATGGCCCCGGACACTTCGAACGCGATCTCTCGTTCCATTTCGTTCAAGACTTCTCGATTCTTGCGCAGTCGAAGTTCGTGGTTTCTGACCCGTATACGAGCTGATCGAAGGCCGATCGGCATCACCATCTGAAGTCCAAGGTTCCAGCCGGGGTTCCCACCGCGAGCAACTTCGCCCACCATGGTGTCGAGTGCAAAGTCATGGCTGCCAATTAGATTGTCGCCGAGTCCATTCATGCGATACTGAGACACAGCGTCCAGACGAGGCCGCGTCAGGCTGCGGGCGGCTTTCAGCTGCAGTTCAAGGCTTTTGACTTCCCACTTTTGCTGTCGCAGCTCATGGCGATGACTGAATGCATCCTGCAGCGACGCGGACCAGTCGGGTTCGACCTTTGCCTCGGACGGCATATCGACCGGATATAGAAATGATCCGTCGTTGAGCGGCAGGTGGCACAGTCGACGAAGGCGGCCCTCATTCTCAAGGACGTCTGCCAGCGATCCCCGGATCCGTGCGTCGGCCTCAAAGATTCTCGCTTCGGCCTG
>JBDONA010000292.1:0-3915 GCA_039831575.1 Fuerstiella sp.
CGAACTTCAACACGAACGTCATCGACTTCCACCCAACTCCCTTCGGTAACGACTTCTTCGTTCAATACGGCGACGATTACTCAATGCCTGTCGTCGGCAACTTTGACCCGCCCGTGACGGGTGGCACTTCTAATCTGATCTCAAATCTCACATTCAACACCAAGAACCCGTATGACGTGGACGCTAACGGAGCGGTAAATGTCCATGACCTTTTTGAAGTACTATTTGATCTGCAATATAACGGTCAACGAGTGATAGATTTGAGCGTTCCGCGGTCGCCGTTCGTTGACGTTACGCAGGACGGACGCGCCTCCGTACGAGACCTAATTGCGGTGTTCCATTATTTGGTCTTGCAGAACCAAACAGTAGGCGAAGGCGAGTCTTTTGACGCTGTGGATCATCAAACACCGGTCAATCGGGAAAGCGCAGTGGTTGATTGCGTCCTTGGCGACCTCACGGAAGAATCCACTTTGGACATCGGCTATTATGACATTGACGTTGAAGAGGAGGAGGACGCCGAATCGCCGCGTTTGGTAGATGCCGTCTTCCTTGAACTCTATGGAGAGTAATACGAACAAAAGGAAAACTAAACGTGATTAGGCAGGCCATGACGGCCTGCCTTTTTTCTTGCAATTGTCCTGTTCCAAGTTAACCAGGAAATAGCTCCAATTCCTAGCGAAGAAGCGACTCTCCGCCTTTGATGTGATCGTGGGGCCTTGATCCGACAGGGGGGGCTTCTTGGGCGATCCAACGGACTGCACTGAACTGCAGTCGCAAGCCCCTCTTACCCAAAGAGGACGTTGGGCAACGAAGGAGCAACGCCCCGTTACGTTTTCCTAACCCAGCCCAGCGGGCTCACTGTACCACACAAGTCCGTTCAGCCTGCCAAACCCTGTTGCGACAGCCAGCACGCGCATCGTTCGTAGACTGGATTTTTGACAGTGACTTGCGAATGATTAGCGTTGGTCTTGGTCGGCCAAGCAGTGAGGATCCACGGAGATTCCTCGGAGATTTGTCATTAGTTATTTGTCAATTCTCATTTGTCAAGGAAGGAAGGTTCACGTTGGGAGGCTTGACTCAAGCAGATGGATTGGAAGACAGATTGATCGATTTCGCGGTGCGGATCATCAGGATGGCAGATGCTCTTCGAAAGACACCAGCGGGCAAACACATCTCACGGCAATTGCTGCGATCTGGAACATCACCTGCCCCGAATTACGCGGAAGCACGTGGTGCAGAGAGCGACGCAGATTTCGTTCACAAATTGAAGATCGCCTTGAAAGAGCTAAACGAGACCAATGTCTGGCTAAGGATGATTGTCCGCTCGGGACTAAAGAAGCCCGAGCTAATCGAAGAACTGATCGACGAAAACCAGCAGCTATGCCGCATTCTAAACGCATCCGTGAAGACTGCGAAAATGAAATGACAAATGACCATTGACAAATAACCAATGACAAATCAAACGCCATTGCCTTAGCCCACCATCTGTCCAACAACTGAAATCAGTTTTCGGCCCTAAACGGCCAGTTTTTTTACCAGCGATTTGTGTGGTACGGTGAGCTCAGCGGGCTGGGTTACGTCCAACCATCATCGCGAAGACCAACGGTCCGGCCAATTGCAATCAACGGGTGACCAGGGACCGGACCTTCGGCCCTTTCGGTCCCAAAGTGGCAACCGAATCCCAGCCCGATGGGCTGGGCTAGGCAAATGGCTGGGCCTTCGGCCCGCGGACGCCAACCAATGTGTGGCACAATGGCACATGTGCCACAAGGCTGTCACAGATTTCGCCATCAGAGCCTGATCGGTAAACTGTGTCGTGGAGACATCTCATTGAACCAATCAAAATCCTCCAATCACGGAGCCTTTAGATGATCGGAGTCGCCGCTTGTTTACTCCTGATCGCTTCACCTCCGCCCATCACAGGACAGTTCTGGTGTGACGAAAGCGGATCACGTGCGATTGACTTTGCAAGAACGCCAATTGTCGATGCGACGAAATGTCGCAATTTCGAAATAGAGATAACATCAATCTCCTATCAAGATTTTGCGGTTCTTGCAACAAATCACCTTGGAGAACTCTCGGTCATTTGGCCGCACGCATACACCGTTCGCTCGATGGAAGGAACTGTTCGCATCACCGCCGAAGACATCTTCAGCCGAATGCCCACCGCGCAGCCGAATCTGTGGCTTCACATCGTACGGCTTGGGAAGAATGAAACTGCCATAACAATCCAAAACGAACTGATGACGTCAACCCTTATCTCCGAGCAGCCCTTTCCCCCGAATCCAATCGCGACCAACGCAACACAAAAAAAACTATTCTCACGCACAAGTCACTTCGGGATCTGCATAACAAATATTGACCATTCAAAGATTCGGTCGTTCATCACCCATGAGAGAAAAGCGAATGGTCTTTTAGCCGAGGCACTAACATACACACGTGTTGGTCGCTTCGACGATGCGGCTAGATTACTTGAAAACGCTGTGAAAGCGGTTGCCATCGCTTATCCTTCCAAAACGCACAAGAATGGGCACGAAGATATGGCGATTGTCTACATGCGAACCGCCGAAGTTTTCACAATGATGGGCAAGGAAAAACGTGCGGAATACTACCGTCATAAAGCCGCAACATCGCTTGCAAGTGCATTCAAGCATCGAGACTCGTATGAGCAAGTCCTAAGTAGTAGTGTATTGAAATTTGGGGCGGCAAAAGCTTTTCTTCAGCAAGACTTGCCGTTGACTGCAATCGAGATGACCAGAGCTTGCCGCCACGACATGAGGAAAATACCTCAAGGGTTGTTTGCAAATCAGGTTGCTAGATTTACCAACGCATCCTTAATTATTGAGGCGCAAGCACTGCTACGACTACCGCATTCGACTGAGTTACGTGGAGATTGGGTGAGGATCATCGCCACCGTCAACCAAGACAAAAGCATCAATACGTCAACCAAGAACCGACTGTTGGCCCGTACGTACTTAATGCACGGCAGAGCGATGTATGACGCGAGTCAATTCACCGAAGCCCTAGACAAGTACCTGATGGCCCGAGAATTGGCTCTCGAACTCACGGACAATCAACTTGAGAACGAAATCCTCCTTGCTAAGGCTTCCGGCTTCTCCGCGCAAGCGAGAAGCCAACTCGGGGAGTATACCGCGGCAGTTCGTGACATTCGTTCGGCGATGCACCGGATCGAACGCCTTCAATTACTCGATGGCACACCGACTTTGACGTTCTTGCCTCAGATTCACACTACGTTAGCCCGCTGCGCAACCTCAATTTCGAATCCCAGTCTTCTCTCTGAATTCCTTCCCCATATCGAGAAGCAATTGGCATCCTCTTTCCCTCAAACAAACTCTCAGTGCTTTCAGTACCTCTATACGAGTTTGTGTATCGCGTCTGCTGCTGATAGCCTCGATGTTCCAGTGCACGTGCCGTCATTGATTCGACGCGCAGTAAAACGAACGCACAGCCGATTAGGAGAGTATTCGCCTGAAATGCTCGCTATCGCCCAATTGTTATTAGCTAGTGCGGAACTACGGGGCGGACGAATAGATGCCGCGGAGTTCGTGTTGGCAGAACTTGCTGCGACGAATAGCGTAACCACTCCCGAATTCGTCGTGAAGTCACTAGTCATCCGAAGTGAAGTGGCGGCTCGTCGTGACAATATCCCAAAAGCGATTCGTTTAGCAAGAAAATGCGTCGAGCTCCCAGGTCATCCTAGCGTAAGCAAAATGGATCAAGTACTTGCGTTGCGACTGGTCCAGTTGTTGTCAAGCACCATAAGCGAAAACCAGGAAGCCGTTGATTACGGGCAACAGGCGTACGACTTGTACATGGAGCATCTTAAGGATTTGGCATCGGAGACAAACTCGGCTGAGTTCCATCGTAAACGGCAAGCGGCCAGGATCATATTGA
>JBDONA010000145.1:0-17639 GCA_039831575.1 Fuerstiella sp.
TTTTTTTTACCCTTTTTTCCTGGACGTTAAGCGTTGCCTGCAGTGTTTTACGTGTCAATTCTCGTCCCTGCTCAACGGCCAGCTGTTCAGCGACGGCGAATACGGTTCCGTCGACCGCAGCATCCGCCGCACTGTTCAACGTTCGTAAATTCAGAACCGTCTGCTCAGCAATCAAGCGTTCTTCCGGACTCAGTTCTGCAAAGTTCATCGGGCACCTCCATGGCAAAATGTCAGTAACATCGCCACGTTAACTCATCTCTCCCATTCGCGCAACCGTCCGTTACGGCACCCAGTGACGAACACCATCCTGAGTCGACGTGGATTCCTGGCCTGCAGAAAGGGGACCACGGAAGGCGTCTATCGCCGGATCTAACAACTGTTCGTCCGGCCCCGTGACTCTTATCGTCACTTGGAAACGATTGCCCGGCGGTGATGGTCAGACATCTGGTGACCAGGATGCGTCATGAAGAAACAGGTCCGCGTCGCACCAACTATTCCTGAACCGGAGAACGAATGATCACTCCGTACCATCCCAGCCCATCGTATTCCTCGTATCCGATGGTCTTTGCGAAGACGATGAGATTCCCGGAATCGTCGATGTAGCTTCCCGTACTTCGATTGCCGGTAATCAGGGCGAAGCTCGATAGAATTCCTTGTCCGTCGGACGAGGCGATGATCCGGTGATTGCTGTCGAGCAGCACGACTCGTGTGCTCTGCCACTCGGTCTCCGACAGGTTTGGCTCATCCTGAACGATAGACTTTGCCTGGGGACCCCAATCGAAGAACACTCCAAGCACGCCCAGTGTTTCACCGTGCAACGCTCCCTGGTCGCGTACGGCGGTTGAGTAGATGGCGACGGGAGCGTCTTGATGGAGCTTGCTTGAGTGAATGTCATCGACGACGTAGTCGTCTCCGCTTGCCGTCGTGATCGCTGCATCGAACCAGTGAGCTCCCCGAACATCGGCTCCGATACTATCCTTGAAATCGTCATTCGACACGGCGATCACCTTTCCGTCCGCTCCGGCGAGGACGAGGTTGAGGTAAACCGTGTAGAAGCGATTAATCATTCCCAGTCGGCTTCCCGCCTCCTTGACGCCGGACTCCGAAGGTTTGGACAGACATCGCCAGAACGACTCATCCGTCGCCCACCAACGGACATCTGCTGTCCTTTCGAAGAGGTTGCGCACAATCAGCTGGACCAGCGTCTGAGCCATGTCGGTGAGGCGGATCTCCTCCTTCTTGTCAAACTCGGTAACAATGTTTTCCGTGGTAGAAAGCCAGTCTTTGACTTTTCCATTTAGAGTTTCACGGAAGGTGTGGGAATTGGAACCTGCCTGATGGGCGAGGTTCTTGACTTCCTTGGCAACGACAGAGAATCCCACGCCGGCTTCGCCGGCCCGCGCCGCTTCTATAGTTGCATTGAGCGCGAGTAAGTTGGTCTGACTGGCAATATTTTCATTCGTTCTTGCGAAACGGGAAACTTCCCCCTGCATATTGCGAATGATGTCAACCATTCTTCGAGGCATCGCTGCGGTCCTATGTTGTTTCTCAATCGGAATCATGCACAAGCACTGGCGGCCCATTACCGGATCAAACGCCTTAGCATCCTGACGTGCTTTCAGGTGACCGAAAGCTGCTTGTGATTAGAGGGGCCGGTCTCGCCAACCGGTGATCAGCAGTTCCGTTGGAACTCGGCAAATCGTGGGGGATATCGATGAGTTTTTGATGTTCGTTCGATCCTTCAGTCCAATTCAGCCGGGGATTGACAGATTCCAATCCTGATAGTCCGATTGTTCTTGATGCGACGGTTGACCTGCACAATTGACAAACGAACACCGGAGGGACTCAGGCACGAGCGTGACGGGGCTGACAACGTCAACGTGGTTAACCCCATATCTTTGCCGGCATGATTTTTTGCCGGATCAACCCTGGGGGTTCGGACAGACTGACCTACAGTGACGGACTACGATTTCTTCGCAGCGTCAACGCGCACACGACAACGGCAATGCCAAGGAACGCGGCCGATACAGGTTCGGCCACAAATGGCCACCAACTGCCGTCGCTGGCCATCAATGCCGCACAAAGACTCTCTTCTGCAATGGGTGACAAAACGAAACCGATCACGAACGGCGCTGTCGGAATTCTTAGCCGGTCGAACAGCAGACCAAGCCCCCCAAAGGCAACCATCACCCACACATCGAACATGCGATTAGCCAGGGCATACGAACCCAGTACGCAGAACGTCAGCACAACAGGAACCAGCAGACCTTTCGGGATCTGTACCAACCGCACCATCCAGCGAGCGGTCAACAGCATAAAGCCGAAC
The DNA here is from genome assembly GCA_039831575.1 of Fuerstiella sp. Taxonomy (GTDB): domain Bacteria; phylum Planctomycetota; class Planctomycetia; order Planctomycetales; family Planctomycetaceae; genus Fuerstiella. Next base: position 2,327 of record JBDONA010000145.1, read on the forward strand.
ATGACAATGTTGGCAACCAGATACGACAGCGTAATCGTGTGCACAATCTCGGGATTATTCTGAAACAGCAACGGCCCAGGTTGCAGTCCGTGAATGACAAATGCCCCCAGCAGAATTGCGTCGATCACACTGCCCGGAATGCCCAATGAAATCAAAGGAATCAAAGCACCGCCGACAGTTGCATTATTTGCGGCTTCGCTGGCAATAATGCCTTCTTCGCAACCAGTGCCGAAGTCACTCGACGCGGCCGATTGTGATCGAGCGGTTGCGTACGCCAGAATCGATCCGATATTCGCGCCCACGCCAGGCAGGATGCCGACTACGGTTCCGATGACGGACGATCGCAGCAGATTGGGAATCGCGACCAGCCATTCACGAAAGGACAGCGCGACGTCGGGAACGTCCGGCAGAATAAGGGTCGAAGAGCCCTGGTCTTTAACAAATTCCGGGGCTCTCGGCGGCGGCGGAGCGCTGCCTGTGTCGTCCGAATTAACCTGATCATTCCCTCCAACATCCTTCAGCAATTGACCGACAGCAAACAGTCCAATCAGCACAGGCAACAAACGAAAGCCGTCGTTGAGTTCACTGAAGCCAAACGTCAGGCGATTCTGTCCGGTTGCGGGATGCATGCCAGGCATCGCGAACAGCAGTCCCAGACTTCCAGCCAGCAAGCCCATGGTCAGCGACTCACGACTGATCACCGCGATCAGCACCAGTGCCAGCATGACCAGAGAAAACATGTCCGGCGGACCGATCTTTGTCGACCAGACGGCCATCGGTTCGGCCAACAGCGTCAACACACCCCAGCTGAAGACGCCGCCCACCAGCGATGCGGCGATTCCCAGCAACAACGCTCGCCGAGGCCGTCCTCCGGCGGCCATCGGAAAGCCATCCAATGTCGTCATCAACGAAGCCGGTGTGCCTGGAATATTCAACAGCGTTGCAGAGATCAACCCACCGCTGACCGAGCCCACGTAGATTGCGACAAGCAGCGTCAGTGCATCCGGCGGCGACATCGCAAACGTCAGCGGCAACGTTAACGCGATCACCATCGCCCCGGTGAGTCCAGGGATGCAGCCGACTGTCACGCCAAGCACCACGCCCAGAGTTGTCCACCACAGAAACAACGGATTGACGACGTCAAATGTCAATGACCAGGACCTCTGTGAAGAGATAATGACAACCCGGCCCCACCAGCACGGCGGCGGCAATCAGAGCAGACATATTGCGGCGATTGTGATTCAACAGGCACGTGCCCAGAATGAGAATAAAAGAGGTGCTCAGCAACCAGTACGGAGCGACGCGAAGAGAGAATAACAGACAGAATATCAGCAACATAGCGGCCGTGATCAGTGGTAGCCGCAGAGACGTTTTTTGTTCGATGTGTCCCGGGCCGGCCCCCACTAAGACTTCCTGGGGACTGTCATCTGTTGCTGAATGCGTTCCATCGGGACATGGCCGCCTGGGGAGGCAGCACTGTGCCGTGGCGACGATGCCCAGCAGTACAGTCGCAAGAATCACGAACAGAGGCGTATCCGGTAGTTTGATGGGATCGCCCGTGCCGACCTGACTGATGATCAGTTCGCGTTTCAGGAGTTCCCGCTGCAAGGGTTGACCGGACAGAAACAGCGGTTCAATCATCAATTCCTCCAATCGTTTGCGCATCGCGGCAGACGCCATCGCATCACGCAGCATCTTCACGATTCGATCGACCCGGTGTTGCGGAGTCCCCTTCGGTGCCCACCAATACTGAATAAGATCCCAGACAACATCGATGTCGTCCTCGCGTGCCGTGCGGACATCGGGGAATGCGGGATGCCGTTCTGTATCAAGAAACGCGATCGCCTGCAGGCCACCGTCTTTGAACTGAGCGTACTCGGCAACCGCGAAGACACTCACTTCCACATGTTCGCCGATCAGGTCGCCAAAGCGCTTGGCGCCGCCCCCGGTGGGAACATAGCGAAAACCGGCTCCGTCAAATGCGGATTCCAGCTTAAGTCCGGCGAAGTGGCTGAGGGCCCCCAGATTGGCAGCAAACGTGATGGTGTTCGGCTGGTCACGAGCCGCCTTCAGCAGTTGTGGCAGGCTGGTCCATCGAGATCCGGCTTTCACACAAACCATGGAGCCGGTTCGCCCGGTTGCCGCAATAGGTTCGAATGCTTCCGGTCCGTATTCCGTCTGTCCCGCGTGGCGGGCCGACAGGATGCCGTCGTGCAGATTCAATATTGTGTACCCGTCGGGCTCGGCATCTTTGGCAAACTGACTGCCGATCGTGCCACCGGCTCCGGGACGATTGATGACAACAAGCCGCTGCTCCAGCAGCCCTTCGCTCTGTACAACACCCTGAACAATGCGAACAAACGTATCACTGCCGCCGCCAGGGGCAAACGGGACAACGACCTTGACCGGTTTTTCCGGGTAGTCGGCAGCGTGTACCGGAACGGTCGAAATCAGAACAGCCAGAACACCGTAGCACACGCCGTTAACGCACAATCGTCCGCCGAGGTGTTTCTTCGTACTACTAATGAAGCCGTCGGAAAGAAAGTGCGTCTCTGGCATCACACAACCTCCGGCCGTGATGGACGTCGCTCAAATTCGGCGCCCCTCATAAAGGAGCAGCACTATCGAGAAAAAAGGGCTGGCGTCTTTGCGGACGCCAGCCCCTGCAAACTTCGTGTCAATCCCGCTGATCTTACAGAACCTTCGTAACTCCAGGCATTGGAATGTTGTAGGTCATGTCTTCGTTTGGCAGTACCGGCGGTGTGTCGGTCATGCCGGTGAACTGGTCGATCGGTGAAATCACGACCTCCGAGTTGATGGCGTCGTCCCAGCTGATCTCCTTGCCGCTGTAAGTGCACATGCGGCCGAAGATTGACGTCATCGTGCTGTGTGCACCATATTCGCCTTCGTTGGGACGCTTGCCGGCACGCAGGTCTGCAAACAGGTCATGGTGTTCCTGTTGGTGTCCGCCGCGACCACCGCGACCAAAGGCCCACGTTTCGTTGCCGTCCTTGTCGAAGATCTTAGCACCTCCGATGTGGCAGGAACCGTTGCTGCCATGAGCAAATTCGTCGACCTTGTTCCAGCAATTCCTGATGTGACGACACTGACTGAGCATCAGGGTGTCGTTTCCGTACGGCGTGTCACCGTACGTGAATTCGACACTGTGGTGGTCGTAGATTTCACCATGCTCTTTGCTGGTTCGGACCTGGCGGCCTCCCTGTCCCTGCCCTTTTACAGGGTGACCATCCATCAGCCAGTTCATCACGTCCAGGTTGTGGATGTGCTGCTCTGTGATATGGTCGCCGCACAGCCAGTTAAAGTAGTACCAATTTCGCATCTGGTACTCCATTTCCGTCTGACCTTCTTTGCGAGGGCGAGTCCACACGCCGCCACCGTTCCAGTAGGCACGGGCAGCTACGATGTCGCCGATTGCACCGTCCTGCAAACGCTTGATGGTTTCCATGTACGCGGGCTCGTGTCGACGCTGCAGGCCGATCTGAACAAGCAGGTTCTTTTCTTTGGAAACGCGTGTGGCTTCCAGAAAGCGACGTACACCTGCGGGATCCACAGCAACAGGCTTTTCAGCGAAGATGTGTTTTCCGGCGTTCACAGCCGCTTCAAAATGAACAGGACGAAATCCCGGAGGAGTCGCGATCAACACCAGGTCAATGTCGGTGTCCAGCAACTTTTTATAGCCGTCGAAACCGACGAACTGTCTCTCCTGCGGAACGTCGACTTTATCGGTGTGCTTGCGACTAAGAGTCTTCAGGCTGCCCTGCAGACGATCGTCAAAGGCATCGCACATGGCGATCAGCTTTGTCGGCCCCTCTGTGTTCATGGCCTGCTCGGCCGCACCCGTACAGCGGCCACCACACCCGATCATCCCAATACGGACGGTTTCGTCGTAGCTGGTATGAGCAGCCTGCACAGCGCTCAGGCTGCTGAGGACACTGCCGGCAGCAGCGGCAGTCGTTGAGGTTTTCAAGAAATCTCGACGGGAGGCGTTCTTCTTTTCGGTCGCCATGAGTGCACAATCTCCGGAACAAGGTAGGACATTAAGAAAGCCGAAACGGTCAGGACCGTTGGTCAAATTCACGTTCACAGGCAGAAACACGGCCCAAATTGAGTCATTTCGCTCGGGCCGAACTGCGCATCCTACGGCCAGCGAACCGCGATCGCAATTCTACGGGCCAAAATGCGGGTTGAACGGGCGGAGACCCAGGGTGCAACGATAAAAGATTAACGAGCATCGAGAATCAACAATATCAACGAAATCGCGGGTTTCGTGGAGCCATGCATCTGCCTAGAATCTGCCACTTCGGAAGCCCGGCCGACGTCTGTCCCCATGCTTTCCAACAGTTTCCCATCCCTCTTCGCAGCGACCAACGGGAGCGAACCATCAGCTTCCGAGCAGTAGCTCGAATCGGCTGGCGGGCCGCCCCGCCTATTCTCAAATGCCCAGCAAGCCAGACATCCGTGAACTTCTGGAAGAACGCATCCTCGTGATTGACGGGTCGATGGGTGCGCTGATCATGTCGCATGAACCGGACGAAGCGTTCTATCGCGGCGACCGGCTCAAAGACCATCACATCGACGTCAAGAATGCCACGGATCTGCTGGTACTGACACAGCCGCAGCTGATTGCCGACATTCATCAGCAATACGTCGATGCGGGCGCGGACATCATCGAGACGGACACTTTCAACGCGAATACTGTCTCGCTGGAAGAATTCGGAGTCGCGGAACTGACGTATGAGATCAACAAGGTTGGCTCAGAACTGGCCCGCTCCGTCACCGACAAAGCCTTCGCGGCAGATTCCAGGAGGCCGCGGTACGTCGCGGGCAGTATCGGGCCGACAAAGATTCAGCTGTCGATGAACGCCGACAACCCTGGCACTCGACCGGTCGCCTTTGATCAAATGGTGGCATCGTACGCAGAGCAGATCCGTGGCCTGATGGACGGCGGGTGCGATCTGCTGCTGCCGGAAACCAGCTTCGACACGCTGAACATGAAATCGTGTCTGTTCGCGATCGCACAGGTCTTTGAAGAAAAAGGTCGCGAGATCCCGGTCATGATTTCCGGCACGGTCTTCACCGGTGGTCGTACATTGCTGGGCCAGGCGGTCGAGGCGTTCTACACGTCCGTCGAGCACTTTGACTCACTCAGTGTCGGATTCAACTGCGCGCTGGGACCGACTCAGATGAAGCCGTATCTGCAGACGTTGTCTGAAATGGCAACACGGTACGTCTCCTGCTATCCGAATGCGGGCATGCCGGACGGCATGGGCGGCTTCGACAGCAACGCCAGCGACTTTACAGAGGCGATACACACGGCCGCCACGGCCGGACTGGTCAATGTTGTGGGCGGCTGCTGCGGGACCACACCGGATTACATCCGCCAGGTAGCCGCAGCCGTCGCCAACGTGCCGCCGCGAAAGATTCCGCAGGGCAACGGCTGGTCCACCTATTCCGGCTTCGACTACCTGGCACTACGTCCCGAAACGAACTTTTTGAACGTCGGTGAACGCACCAACGTGACCGGTTCGCGCAAGTTCGCCCGTCTGATTCGTGAAGAAAAATACGACGAAGCTCTGAGCGTCGCTGCCAATCAGGTAGAAGGCGGCGCGAACGTGATTGACGTCAACATGGACGAAGGCCTGCTGGACGGGCCGCGCTGCATGGAGAAATTCCTGTGGCTGCTGCACGACGACGACCTGCGCGTGCCAATCATGATCGACAGTTCCGACTGGAACGTCATCGAAGCCGGACTGAAGTGCTGTCAGGGCAAGAGCATCGTCAACAGCATCAGCATGAAGGAAGGGGAAGAGAAGTTCCTTGAACAGGCGCGGCTGATTCGCCGTTATGGAGCGGCCACAATCGTGATGGCCTTCGACGAAACCGGACAGGCGGTCACGTGCGACGAGAAGGTGCGAATCTGCAAGCGAGCCTACAAGCTGCTGACCGAGAAAGTCGGTTTCCCGCCCACCGATATTATCTTCGACCCGAACATTCTGACGGTCGGAACCGGCATGGAAGAACATTCCAACTACGCTGTCGAATTCATCGAAGCCGTGCGACGGATCAAGCAGGAGTGCCCGGGAGCGAAAACATCCGGCGGCGTCAGCAATATCAGCTTCTCGTTCCGCGGCAACAACGCCGTCCGCGAAGCGATGAACGCGGCGTTCCTGTATCACGCGATTGCGGCCGGCCTGGACATGGGCATTGTCAATCCGACACAGCTGGAAGTCTACGATGAGATCGACAGTGAGCTGCTGGTCTTCATCGAAGACGTACTGCTGAATCGCCGGCCGGATGCCACCGAACGCCTCATCGACTACGCTGAAACGGTCAAAGAAAAAGCCAGCGGCGTGCAGCGCACGGAAGAATGGCGCAATGGCAGCATCGAAGAACGACTGAAGCACGCATTGCTGAAGGGCATCACGGACTACGTTGACGGCGACACCGAAGAAGCGCGACAGAAATTCGGTCGACCGCTGGACGTGATTCAGGGGCCGTTGATGGACGGCATGAACGTCGTCGGTAAACTTTTTGGCGCCGGTAAAATGTTTCTGCCGCAGGTGGTGAAGTCCGCCCGAGTAATGAAGAAGTCCGTTGCCTGGCTGGAACCGTTTATGGAAGCGGAAAAGGCCGCCGGGGATGACAAGAGCCAATTCGCCGAAAATGGTTTGTTCACGGGGACTCGCGAAGAAGCCGTCACCATTGTGGCAGCCACTGAAAAAGATTCAGACGCGACGACGGTGACCAGCACAGCACGAGGCACGTTTCTGATCGCGACGGTCAAAGGCGATGTTCATGACATCGGCAAGAATATCGTCGCCGTGGTGCTGCGCTGTAATAACTTCGAAGTTATTGACCTGGGCGTCATGGTACCCTGCGAGACGATTCTGGAAGAAGCGAAAAAGTGCAACGCCGACATGATCGGCCTTAGCGGACTGATCACACCATCGTTGGGTGAAATGATCACCGTCGCGCGCACAATGAAAGAACAGGGCTGGGACCTGCCGCTGCTGATCGGTGGAGCTACCACCAGCGCCAAGCACACAGCAGTGAAGATCGCTCCGGCCTACGACCACCCGGTGATTCACGTCGGTGATGCATCTCTGTCGGTCGGCGTCGTCGAAGCACTGCTGGACCCGGAATCAAAGCCCGCTTTTATACAGCAGAACCTGGAAGCACAGGAAAAGGCTTGTGCGGCGTTTGAACAGCGGCAGCAGGTGAAACTTCTGCCGTACCAGCAGGCGCTGGAAAATCGTTTCACCATTGACTGGGAGAACTACACACCACCGACGCCCGACTTTCTGGGGACTCGAGTAATCGAGGATCTGCCGCTGGCGGAGTTGGTGCCGCACATCGACTGGTCTCCGTTCTTCAGTAGCTGGCAGCTGATCGGCAAGTATCCGCGAATTTTCGAAGACAAAGTTGTCGGTGAAGAGGCAAAGAAACTGTTCGACGATGCTCAAGCTGAATTGCAGCAGCTGTTAACAGACAGCAGCCTTCGTGCCACCGCCGTCTACGGGTTCTGGCGGGCCAATTCGGATGGCGACGATATTATTCTGTGGACCGATGAGACTCGTAGCCAGGAACTCATGCGGTTCCCGATGCTGCGACAGCAGTGGGAGCGAGTCGGCCAGAAAGACTACCGCAGCCTGGCCGACTACATCGCTCCCGTGGCGGGGGCATCCCGCCGCAACGCGGCGAACGGGTCTTCCGCAGGTCGTCCCGGTGCTGATTATATTGGAGCTTTCGCTGTCACGGCGGGCCACGGTTGCGATGAACTGGCAAAAGCGGTCGAAGCCTCGGGTGACGATTACAGGGCCATCATGATCAAAGCCCTGGCCGACCGTTTTGCCGAAGCATTTGCCGAATACCTGCACGCGAAGGCGCGCACAGAATGGGGTTTCGGCAACGGTGAAGGACTGTCCAATGAAGACCTGATCGCCGAAAAATATCGTGGCATCCGCCCGGCCTTCGGCTACCCGGCATGCCCCGATCACCTTCCCAAAGGTGAATTGTGGACGCTGCTGGACGCGGAAGCCGCGACCGGTATGTCGCTGACGGAAAGCTTTGCTATGTGGCCCGCCGCGTCAGTCAGCGGACTGTACTTCAGCCTTCCGGAAGCTCGCTACTTCAGCGTCGACCGCCTGACGAAAGACCAGGTCGAACACTACGCCGCTCGCAGGAGCATGTCCGTCAAAGACGCCGAACGCTGGCTGGCACCGAATCTGGGCTATGATCCGTAACGACTACAGCGTTTCGCACTTATTCGTGGCCGCGAAACACACGTTTCAGCCTGAGAACGCTGCATACCCAAGAGCCAGCACGGTTCACAATAATAAGTGAATGGCTCTACTCGGTGTTCAGTTCGCTTTCCGCAATATCCAGAATGCGTTTCACGGACATCGTGCTTTTGATCGTGCTGACTTCTGCAAACGTGTCGCGCGGCGCCGTCGATTCCTTCCGCTCACGAATGACAACAACCTCCCAGCGAACGAGACCAAACGGAACTTCCGACGTGACCCAAAAGTGTCCTATGTTCGTGGAACGGCTTTGTGGCCGCTCCATGACCGATTTGCCCTCCAGGTGTTTTGCATTGAACGACATATCGGTCGCTTTTGTCTGAGGACTCTCAGATAGACTTCTCACGACCGGCTCCGGGTAGTTGTTCAGCAGACATATCGTCGGGTAGATCCGCAGGGCCTGGCTCTTGATGACTTTCACCTCATTCTCTCCAAGTCGGCGATGTCCCTTGACGATCGGCAGCAACACATTTGGCACCGAGTCACCGTCGACTGCAGTTTCCAGCACCTTGCTTTCCGGAACAAGAACCTTGTAGATGCGGGCTCCGACCGGACCTGGGTCAATACCGGCCGCTCCAGGGTCGCCCGTGATGACCTTGATTTCGATCCATCGGCATGGCTGCACCACGCCTTCAAATTCTGCGTCTTCACGGCCCACAGATTTGATACTGATCTCCCGACTCCACTTCAGCGTTTCCTTGCCGTCCGCGATGTCGGGTCGCACGTTTTCCTGAATGATCTCGCCTTCGTATTCCACGCCAGTCCCGTCTTCCGGCAACTGAAAGATCAGTCCCTGAGCCAAGGCCGGCGCGGAAGCCAACGACGCTACCAAAGCTGCAAGGCAAAAGCCGAAGAATTGTTTTTGACGATTCATTTTCGAGGTCCGTGGCTGTTGTGAGATCACGTCACGTGCGAACAGGGATGATTCCGATTGACAATCTTCTGAGATTTCGGACACATCACAACGACGACGCATGTCTCCCTAGTGTGTTCGGCAGAATTCAGTGCCCAACTTCTGTTCGGCATAGTGTGCCGCCCAAACGAACAACGAAGCAAGAGGAATCGCTGACAGTCTGGCAAATTCGACCGGTGGAACCACCTCAGAATCGAATACCGCGCCTGAATCTGCAGACGGGCAGCGTTTTCACCGGCATTAAGGGAAGTTGGGGCTGCCGACTTTCGTTCTCCGGTGCACATCAGGTTGGGAAGAAAACTTCGAATGGACGCCCATGAAGGTGAGCTTATTTCCTGTCAGTCCGCATCCGTCTGCGAATTCGAAACAGATTTCCCCAAAGTGGCCGGAGCAACCGGTCGCAGCGTTGCGACGGGAAGCTTCAGCCACGATAAAAGTCCCCCGGCCCGTCGCCGAAGCACGTTTCCTGAGTCATTGAAAGCACCACCATGTTGCGTATTTTCTTCGTTATCACAGCTGTCCTGACCTGTCACTGCTTCGATGCGGGGGCCACCGCTGTCGCCGACGTCGGCGTTGCCGCCGCACCGGTTGATGGAGCAGAGGTGATCATCGACGGGTCTCGAAGCATGCTGGATGAAAAGTGGACGTACTGGGAAGGACCGCGGTTTTCCTCATCACTGCCGATCAAGTGGAGGATTGTTGATGATCCGGTTGACGATGGTACGGTTGTGATGACAGACGATCCGGCCGCCGCCGGTGGTAAGTACGGAACCGCTGACATCGTGACAAAAAAACCGTATCGCGACTTTCGACTGCACATTGAATTCCTGGTGGTTAAACCCGGAGGAAACAGCGGCGTCTATCTGCAGAACCGCTTCGAAATCCAGGTACTGGACGGCGATAAGACGAAGCACGGTATGGGAGCTGTCATCAACGAAACGGAATCGCCGTATCACGCTTACAACGGCTTCGGCAAATGGAACGCGTACGACATCAACTTTCGGGCGGCCCGTTTTAAAGATGGCAAACTGACACAGAAGCCCAGGGTGTCAATGTACTTCAATGGCAAAAAGGTTCACGACCATGTCGAGATCAACAAGGTCTGGGGCGGTCCCAATTCCGGCGTTGACGGCGGCAATGACAAGGGCTTCGGAATTACGGACACGCCACAGGGGCTGAAGCTGCAATGCGAAGGGCACGATGTGCGCTACCGTAACACCTGGATTAAGGAACTGGATCTCAAAGAATCCAATACCGCTTTCACAAAATGACACTGCCTGACGGCAATCTGAGCCACTGCAGACCGCACGAAGTGCGGTACTGTAATTCGGAAGGTAGATGCAACGCCGCGGTTCACGCGGCGTACCGTGTCACACGCTCATTGTTTTGTCTGCCGTGTGCGGTCAGGACAGGCGATACGCTGCAGTAAAGCAGTTTACTTATTCTCGTGCGTCGTTCTGGCTCGTGGGCATGCCATTATCTCAGGCTGGAACGCGTCTTTCGCGGCCACGAGTCAGCGTAATACGCTGTAGACGGAGCGTTACTGTAGCTTCCAGAATCCCGGGATCAGCAGGACGATGATGGCGAAAAGCTCCAGTCGACCCAGCAGCATCAGGACTGTCAGTAGCAACTTCGACGCGTCTGAAAAGGCGGAGTAGTTGCCGTGAGGTCCACAGACGCCCAGTCCCGGACCGATATTGTTCAGCGTTGCCGCCACGGCCCCGGCACAGTCGATCAGTTTTTCGGGCGATGATTCTCCCTGCCACTGCGTACTCGGTTCCGTCACCATTAACAGGCACCAGCTGCCTGCAAAAATCACGGCGATCAGGCAGAAATAGACAAGCACATCACGTCCCACAGAATCGTCGACTCGGTTGCCCGCGATCCGCAACGGGCGAACAAGATTGGGACGAAACGCGCGTTCCGCCTCCAGCTTCAGCACCTTCCACAGGACCAGAAAACGGGTCACCTTGATGCCGCCACCGGTGGACCCGGAACATCCTCCGACGAACATCAGCAACAGTAGTAACGAGCGCGAGAACTCCGGCCAGCGAGCAAAGTCTTCCGTGCCAAAGCCCGTCGTCGTCATGACGGCCACGACGTTAAAACAGGCATGACGCAGGCCAGTGGAAACGGAATCATAAGTGTCGGTGCTGTACAGCACACCTGTTAGCGTCGCTGTACTGACAAAAAGAATCAACAGATACGCTCGAAACTCCGGATCTGAAGAAAACGCACGGACACGGTCGATAACGGTGCGACCGGAACGTCGGGAGGGCTTTCGTAACAGCAGATAATACAGGTTAAAGTTGGTGCCGGCAGCGATCATAAAAACAATAATGGTGATCTCGATCCCCGCGTTGCCAAATGCACCGACGCTGTCATTCCGAGTACTGAAACCGCCTGTCGCCAGAGTTCCAAACGTGTGGCACAACGATTCGAAAACGTCCAGCCCCTGAATCAGGAGAATCACAGTCATCAACGCCGACAGACCGAGATAAATACCCCACATCAGTATTGCTGTCTCCCGCACTCGCGGCCGCACCGTGTCCGTGAGCGGACCAGGAACTTCTCGACGCATTAGCGCTTTGCCGCCAGCACCAAGTTGTCCCAGAATCGCGACGAACAGCACGATGATGCCCATTCCTCCCAGCCAGTGCGTGAAACTGCGCCAGAACAGAACGCTGCGTGGAATGTAGGCGATCTCTCCGCGTAAGGCCGCCTGTTCGCAGTCGACGACGTCAGCCGGAACCTCGAGGTTTTTCAGGACAGACGCACCAGTCGTCGTGAAGCCGGAAATCGATTCAAACACGGCATCACACACGCTCATCGGCTCTGCCGCCATGCGATAGGTCGGTGTCAGCAGAAACGGAAGTGCCCCCAGAATGCCGCACAGGATCCAGCCGACACCGACGACCGCTAATGCCTCCTTCCTCAGCAACTTCTCCTTAGCGCCTCGGCCGCCAAACAGAAGCAGTCCACCAACCACACCGCACACGGCGATTGACCTGAGCATGCCCTCGAAAGCGGCACGTTCAAAAACAACCGTCTGACCGAACCACGGGTAAGACCAGGGCAGTGTCACCACCATGGCACCGCCGATCAACAGCGAAATCAGCCCCAACAGTCGTGCGACAAGTGCCCAATTCATGTTTGATCCGATGGAAACAAAAACTGCCTGCGGCCTGATGTTGTCCGCAGAACGTCAGCCACGTGCCGGCGATGAGACACGCCGGACGTAGATCACAGGATAGATTTTCAATCAATCAACGACAGATTGAAAGACAGGCGACAAACCAGATCGAAGGCGGAACGCCAGCCCCGTGTCTGAACTACCGCGTCGCCGCTGTAAAACGTGGATCCGGCACGGGGACAGCGGCCTGTTCTTCTCCAAGAACAATCGGCTTGATTCCGGACCCTTCGTAGCCGGCCAGCGGCTTACCGTTTGGCTGCAACCGATCAACGCTCCACAGCAAACCCTTTGCAACAAGATTCAGCCAGACGGCGTTATTCATGGTCTCGTTGTGGTGACCCAGCGAAGTTCCGAACACTCGAGCTCGGCCGAAGGTGTTCAGCCAGATGACCGTGTGATCCTTCTTTGTGTCTTCCCCGTAGGCCTGTGCCAGCGGAATGCAGTTCGGCCACACTCGTTCGATCTTGTACAGCTCTCCGTTCGGCGTCTGCCATTCCTTCGGAAAACCGCTCATCACAGGGTGTTCGGCGTTTACCGTCACCGCTTTGACAGCTCGTTTCTTTTCGTGACTTCGTGATGTCACGCCAATCAATTCCCGCCACGAATCAGCGGCCACAGCGGCATTGCGATAGCTGTGCAGCGAACAGTGTACGAAAATCGCAGGCACGCCATCGTGGTGAGCCGCCGTGATGGCCTGTACAAAATCGTCATCGATAACACCACCGAAGCATTCATTGTGGAAAATGACGTCGTACTTCTTTGCCCATCCTTTGTCACTGTAAACGGAGATTTTGTGGTCACGACCGGTGCCTCCCTCATGCACCACGTCCCACGTAATGTTGACTCGCTGGCTCATGCCTTCAGTAATAATTCTCTTTTGATTCTCGTAGTCGTGACAACAGCCGCCGGTGATCAACAGCCCTTTCAGTGGCTCAGGTTTATCAGCAGCTGTAGCGCCGATGCAGCAGGAAGTGATGAACAAAGGGGCCAGAAGAACTCGAAGACCAAAGTAGTTCATATCGTAACTCTGTCAGTTAATGTGTAACGACCGTTGATTCGCTGCGATTGTCTCGTCTCCCGCCGAACAGGGCGGGGTAAATCGTCACTCGTCTGATTCGTATCTTATTCTTACGTTTTCCAATCAGAGATTTGAAATCTCAGACCTCAACATCGGGCATTGTACAGCATTGCCATCGCTCAAAACATGCAACAGTTGAGTCAATTCCAGCGACCAACACCAGCAGGTTGGCAGTTCTGAGCTTCAGCTCGCAACGGCTTACGGGCCGTCCCGCATCAGGATTTCTTTCACGACATTTCCGTGAACATCCGTCAGTCGAAAGTCTCGTCCCTGCGAGCGGAACGTCAGTTGTGTGTGATCGATGCCTAACTGATGCAGAATTGTGGCCTGCAGGTCGTGCACGTGAACCCGGCCTTCTGTCACACCAAACCCAAGCTCGTCGGTCGCCCCCAGTGTAAACCCGGGCTTGATGCCCCCGCCGGCTAACCACATTGTGAAGGCATCGATGTGGTGGTCTCGACCAGCCGGAGTACGTTCTTCACCCATCGGTGTGCGACCAAATTCCCCGCCCCAGACGACCAACACATCGTCCAGCAGTCCGCGCTGCTTCAGATCCTTCACCAGCGCTGCGGACGCCTGGTCAACTTCTTTGCAGCGCAGCGGTAATTCGCCATCCAGAGATTCCGCCGCGCCGTGTTGATCCCAGCTGGTGTGGTACAGCTGAATGAAACGTACACCACGCTCAACCAGACGTCGCGCAAGAATGGCATTGTTCGCGAACGATGGTTTGCCAGGTTCAACACCGTACATCTTCAGAACGTGCTCAGATTCGTCACTCAGGTCCATCAGTTCCGGAGCACTCATCTGCATGCGGTAGGCCATTTCATAGGCCGCAATTCGAGTCTGGATTTCCGGATCGCCAACGCTGTCAAACCGTATTTGGTTTAAACTGCTGACCGTGTCGGTGAAATCTCTCTGAGCATCACGATCATACTCGGCCGGACTTTTCAGATTCAGAATCGGGTCGCCCTGCCCGCGAAACGGTACGCCCTGATAGTTTGTCGGCAGAAAACCACTGGACCACAGGGCCGAACCGCCGCGAGGCCCCCGCGGTCCGGATTGCAGCACCACAAACCCAGGCAGGTTGGCCGATTCACTGCCGATTCCGTAAGTCACCCACGACCCCATGGACGGACGTCCGGGTTGCGGCGACCCGGTCTGCATAAACAATTTGGCCGGCCCGTGATTGAAGACGTCGGTCACCATACCCTTCACAAAACAAACGTCGTCGACGATCTCCCGGTGGTACGGCAACAGGTCACTAAGCTCAACTCCACTTTCTCCGTAACGGTGAAATTTCTGCCGCGGCCCCAGCAGTGTTTCAGTTCCCTTCAGGAATGCAAAACGTCTGTCCTTCATAAAACTTTCCGGAGCTTTTTGCCCCGACAGCTCCGCCAGTTTCGGTTTATTTTCGAACAACTCCAGCTGGCTGGGACCACCCGCCATAAACAGATAGATGACCGCTTTGGCTTTGGCTTTGGCGACAGGCTGAGCGACGGCGCCGGCAGAGCACGAGTCCGCCAGCAGGGATGCGAGCCCCATGCTGCCGATGCTCAGCCCCGCATGGCCAAAGAAGCCTCGGCGAGTCGATGCAAGCAGTGGATGGTCTGAGAAAGGAGAGTTGTGGTTCATCGTGCAGCCATGGGGTTTGGCAGGTGGAATTGACTGACTGATCCGACAGCACCAGTTTCCTGTTCATACTAACCCGAAGAGGCTGTGAGTTTTTCTTCGATTTGAATTGTGTTTGAAATTGCAGGGAGCAATTTTTCAAAATCCGTGCATCCGTGCGGACGGTGGCGAGGTGTTCG
>JBDONA010001084.1:0-3908 GCA_039831575.1 Fuerstiella sp.
GATGTCGCGAGGTTCAGTCCGTCCACAAAGATTTTGTGTTTGTCATAAACACCGTCACCATTCGTATCTTCGTGAATCGAAATTCGATCTCGCCCTTTCGCACCGTGTGGTGGAGGTTCCGGAACCCTGTCGTAAACACTGCGCAGGTACACGTCGCGGCTTACCATTTTGACGCCGGCAATTTCCGGATACTGCCGATATTCCATCACCCACATACGCCCTCGCGCGTCCCATGTCATGAACAGCGGCTGAGCGATCTGCGGCTCACTCAAAACCAGCTGAATCTCAAGGTCGTCCGGCACCTGGAAGTTCTGTTCCGCATCCAGTGGCGTCAACGGATCATTGTCACCTTTGCGGCGAGTCACATAGCGTTCGACATCGTCAACCTGATCCAGCTGCGAGTATCCGCCGCGCTTGCGCAGATCTGCGTCTGTCAGTTTCTGTGCCACGTCGATGCCGAAGTCAGCGGCTGACGCCGTTACATAGCTCACATCATCACCGGGGCGATAGTGCCAGACGCCATCCAGCCGAATCCCCTGCTTCAGATCCGGGTTTAACAGCACGGGCGGAGCCACGCTGAAGTTTGGTCGCGGATCGTTTTGAAAAACGCGCACGGCGATACAGTTGAATTCGCCGGCCTTGATGAGGCCGGCAGCAACGGCGTAACGGCCCTGCTCACCAAGTCCGCTGCGAAACCGAGGTGGAAATGTCCCGGTCGCGCCGACCCTTGTGCCGTTCACATAGGTCGCGCGTGCGTCATCCAACGCTTCCATGAACAGGGTCAGCTTTGCCCCTTGCCAGTCCTCCGGCACCCTGACCAACGCCCGATACCACGAGAATCCGTCCACCGGCGCCAGATCACCCTTCGGCATTTTGCGCCAGACATCCGGCACCGTCACAGAGTGCCAGCCGTCCGGGGGTTCCGCATGGGCCGACTGCGTGACGTAACAGCAAACAGAAGCGACGGTGCACAACGACAGGCACAGGACACGGCAGGACATAAGCGTTTACTTGCAGGAGGGAGCACGGTGAGCGGAGGACGGCCATTATTCAGTGATCTGACCGAAAATGCACGCGAGCCGTGATGCACAGGATGCTTTCGGTCAGAGATCTACTGATCACTCACGTTGACCGCCACCCGTCCTGACGCTGCTTTCCGCACAGATTGAGGGCGGTGTCACGGACAGGAGGCAGCAGAGAAAGCAGAGTGTGACCGCGGTGATTTCGCTGCTTCCGCTGCGCCCTCCTGTAAAATGTTCCGTTCTCAAGTCTGTGTGCGACGCTGCCTGATTAGTAATCAGCCGGCTGTCGCGAACGTTCCGTTTGGGAACGGTTGCTGTCCGCCTCTTTAGTCAGCGTAGTCACGGACGCGTTCCACCGGTCGTGTCCCAGATATGCAGGATCGATCCCTGATCGCAATCGGAGACTGCCACAAGGCAGTCACCATCAGGAGAGAACACCAATGACTCATACCGAGCGTCCAGGTCCGTAAACGCTCCGAATGTCAGCAGCAACTCTTTGCTTTCCACGTCGAACAAACGAATGTCAGTGCTCCCGACCACAAGCAACTGTCCATCCGGGGAAAACGAAAGAGTATGCGTGCTATTGGGAAGGGGGAATTCAGCAGCCACCGATGATGTTTTCAGATTCCAGATGCAGGCGAGCCTGTCGACTCCCGACGCAGCCAGAAATCTTCCACTTGGATCAAAAGCCACCTTGTATACTCCGTGCGTGAACGGAGAAGGCAGTTCGATGCTGGTACTGTCCGTAAGATTCTGAATCACCACCTGACCGTGTTCCGTGACGATCGCCAGGAGCTTGTTGCTGGCGGAAAACGCCACGTTGTGCATTTCCTCCGGGCCGGTCCAGTTCGCGACCTGCGTACCCGTGGTTGTGTTCCAGACTGTCACCGTGTCTGTGTCGAAGCTGGCGAGGTATTCGCCATCGTCCGAAAACGACAGCCCTCGAACTGCTGTCTTATGTGCCAGGAGTTTCTCTTCTTTTTTATCGACACTGGCCATGATCTCCAGCCTGATGTTCAGACCGTGCACCGATGCGGCGCACAGCGTTTCTGTGTCTCGAAATGCGACATATGTATAGGAGTTCGGCGATTCTGCCTCGTTGGGAATTGTTCGCAATCGTCTTCCCGATCGATTGTGCACAGTGATGAGCCCGCCATCCTGTCCGACCGCGACTGCGCTGATCTAGTCCCGGCCCCGTGATTTGAGTCCCGTTAAGCTTAATGTCTGCCAGGCTGGTCATCCCTTTCAGGTGAACCAGTCCCGCATCCGTGATCTGCGTGTTGCTGAGGTTGACGAATACCAGACGGGTATGTTGAACGATTTCAGCACTCGAAGTGCTGGGCGAGGTCAACGTGTCCAACCAGCTCTCAATGGCAGCCGTCAAATCCATCGCAACACTGCACCGCTCCGGCCATTCCAACCGGGAAATTGCTCGTTTATTGTGCGTGGACCGTGGTGCGGTCAACAAGTATGTGAATCGCCTGAAGGCCGAAACGGCCGCTCAGAAGAGGGCGGGATCGGCGGCTGATCCGGTTCAAAACCGGCCAAACGCGCCCGCCGGGTCTGAGGCCGCCGAGCCGGCTGCGGAAGTTCAAAACCGGCCAGATGCGCCCACCGGGTCGGAACCTCAGGCCGATGCGAATGCCAGTGCCGAAATCCCAGGCCGAAGCGGCCCGAAAAGTCAGTGCGGTTCGTATCGTGAGACGATCGAGAAGAAGCTCGATCAAGGCCTGTCGGCCGTTCGGATTCATCAGGATCTGAGGATCGATTACGGTTTCGACGGAAGCTACTACAGCGTTCGGCGATTCATTCAGAGTCTTGGGAAGAAGGTGCCGTTTCCGTTTCGTCGGATGGAAACGGAGCCGGGGGAAGAAGCTCAGATCGACTTCGGCACGGCTGCCTGGGTCATCGACGTCGACGGTAAGAAACGTCGTCCGTGGATGTTTCGCCTCGTACTGAGTTATTCCCGGAAGGCGTACAGTGAAGTCATGTGGCGGCAGACAACGGACAATTTCATCGCTGCCATCGAGAACGCTCTACACTATTTTGGAGGCGTGCCGAAAACTCTGGTGACCGATAATTTGAAAGCCGCCGTGAAGAAGGCGGACTGATACGATCCGGAGATTCATCCGAAGCTACAGTCCTTTGCAGCTCACTATGGAACGGCCATCCTGCCGACGAAGCCGTATACTTCGGAACACAAAGGCAAGGTCGAAAGCAGCGTCAAGTACGCAAAGAATAATGCATTGAAGGGACACACGTTCGGCAATCTGGCGGAACAGAATGAACACCTTCTGCAATGGGAAGCAACGGTCGCCGACACACGGATTCACGGCACCACGAAGAAACAGGTTCGTGGCCAGTTTGAACAGGTCGAGCGGTCCGCACTGATGTTGCTGCCGCGTGATCGATTCGCGATGTTCCATGAAGCCCGCCGCAGTGTCAGTCGGGATGGACACCTTGAAGTTGACAAGGCGTACTATTCCGCGCCGCCGGAATACATCTGTCGTCGAGTGTGGATTCGGTGGGACACTCGGCTGGTGCGAGTCTTCAACGATCAGTGGAAACAAATCGCTCTGCACAGCAAGGCGGAGCCGGGCCGGTTTCGCACCGATTCAGCTCACATTCCGCCGGAAAAAGTGACGACCGTGGAACGCGGCACGGACGCTCTGATGCGGCAAATTGCAGCCATTGGGCCGAATTCAAAGGCCTGGAGCCAGCTCGTGATTGCCTCACGAGGCGTCCAGGGCGTGCGAGTCCTTGTCGGTCTGAAGGCCCTCGCCGGAAAGCACACATCAGACGCTCTGGAACGCGCCTGCGGCACCGCCGTCAGCCATGGAGCGTGCCGTCTGAAGAGTATTCGCAATCTGCTGAAACGTCCGGCCC
>JBDONA010000823.1:0-3901 GCA_039831575.1 Fuerstiella sp.
TTCGATCGCATCCGGACTGCGGTAGTCAGTGAAGGCCTCGCCGAAAGACCGCAGGATGCCGAACCGTTCTTCGACCTCCCGCAGCAACAGTCCGCCGGCGTCAGACGTGATCCTCCCGCCATCGAACACAGCCGAAACTTCCCGCCGTCCGTGAGCCTCGAACAACAACTTTTGTCTGTTACACTGTGTTTCCACGAAACCGCCTCCTGCTGTGACCCTAAAGCTTTCCTTCAAAAGACTTACGCACGTAATGGCGGTTTTGTGCATTCAATGGTGTGAGAAATCCGGGTTAGAGCGCGCCAGGACTGGTCCTGGCCTACGCAAAATGTCGAACACGAGGATGCCTTGGTTCGTGCAATCGGTGGTCGCATCACCGACAGCTCAGTGACTTTTGTCGGCGGCACTCTTTTTCAGGTCGGCCATTAACCTCGCCAGTTTTTCCCGCGCCGCTTTCGCGTCGACGCCGCCGGAACCCTTCTTAATCGGGTTCGCCTCAGCCGCATCCTCTTTCATGTGATAGAGCCGGCCGTCGGCGTAGAGCTTCCAGTCCTTGTTGCGCAGCCATTCCTTGCCGCTCCACCAGGTGTAGACCCACGGACGGGGCTTCGAATTCTTTCCATGCAAGGCGGCCACGAAGCTCTGCCCGTCGATCACCCTGTCGTTGGGCACAGTCGTCCCCGCCAGCTCTGCCATGGTGGGCATAAAATCCGTGAAGTCGACCAGATCCGTGTTGATGGAGCTCGCCTTGATCGTGCCCGGCCAGCTTGCCAGCAGGGGCACACGGGTGCCGGCATCCGTAAGCCTGGCTTTGCCGCCTTTGATCTGCTTACCATTCATGATTGAGGTCACATTTGTCGGCGTCCCGTTGTCGCCGGTAAACAGTATCACCGTGTTCTCACGCAACCCCAGGCGGTCGAGGGCCACTGTCAGCTTGCCAACCTGACGATCCATCTCTTCCACCATCCCCTTAAATTTCAGGTGCTCGCCATTGGGCCCAGGCGGCTCGTCCTTCTTCGGCCAGTGGGTCAGGGCCATGGGGTAGTAGGCCAGGAAGGGCTTGTCCTTGTTGGTCTGGATAAAGTCGATGAGAAAATCGCAGTACAAATCCGGACCGTACTTATCCTTTGTGTTACTCATGACCGCGTCGTTGTGGTAGAGCATCGGTTGGTAGTAGCGCGCGCCCTCATGCCAGGCCCAGACCGCGCTCTCCTGGAAACCGAAGCGGCGCACATGCCCTGGATCCGTCTTGAGCAATACCATTTGCCACTTGCCCGCCAGCGCCGTGGCATAGCCTGCATCGTGCAACATATGACCGAAGGTGATCTCGTTCCTGGGCAGCAGGCCCCAGGTCGTAGTCGTGCGCAGTGTGTAGCGCCCACTCATGATCGTCACCCTCGAGGGACTGCATTTCGGTGTGGAGAAACAGTTGGTGAAGCGCATCCCCGAGTCAGCCAACGCGTCCAGGTTCGGGGTCTTATAGGAGGTGCCGCCATAGCTGCCCAGGCATTCGTAACCCAGATCGTCGGCCATGATCAGCACGATGTTTACCTGCCGCGGCGGGTCAGGCGTGCGTTCCGCGGCCAATGTTCCGCCTGCGGCAATGCAAAATGAAAAATGTAAAATCAAAAGTGCAAAAGTACTAAGTCGCATTAAATTCATCTCGTTGGATTCTCGTACCAGAAGACGCCTAACTGATCGCGCTCTTCGCAGCTCATCAGATCCAGGTCGCCGTCGCCGTCAAGGTCGATCATTTCGATGCGGTCGTATTTTATCCCGACCGGCCCACCGATGTCATGGTCCGTCCACTTCTCGTCCGCCGAGGATTTGGTGTAACTCAACCAGAACACACCGGACAGGTCTTTGTCGGCCTGCTCGCAAGTGCCGACAATATCCATTTTCGCGTCGCCATTGACATCCACAATACGCGCCGCCTTGGAGGTGCCGTACCGTGCGGGGAAACCGATCTGATGCTCCTGCCATTTGTCCCGGGGATCCCTGGGCGGTGACAGAATAACAAACTTCCGTTTCTTCACTGGCACGACGATCTCGCGTCGCCCGTCGCGGTTCAGGTCGGCGATGTCGAGAAACATGACCTCCTGGCCCACCGCACCGATGACATGCTCCTTCCACTCGCCGGCGCCCTTTGGGTTCTCCAGCCAGAAAACCCGAGAGTTCTGTCCCTTGCGATCCGAGCCCAGTATGTCGAGGTCCCCGTCTCCGTCCATGTCCGTCTTGCGAATGCTCATGATCCAACTGGCATGGGCGAGTTTGTGGTACTTCCATGCGTTCAGGTCCCGCGGGTCCTCCGGCGCCTCGAGCCAGCCGACACCGCCGCTGCCCTTGGCCGCAACCACCAGGTCCACTCCGCCCCTGCCGTCCATCTGCAGCGGCATGGCGAACATCCACGGAGCCTTCTTTTCCGTCGCCGGGAAGGCCTCCGTCTGCCAGGCCGACGCGTTCAGGTACTGGCTCTTATCCTTGGGCGCCCAGTGGACGAAGACGGTTTTTGAGCCGCCCTCGCAACTGCTCACCACATCGATGGCGCCGTCATTGTCGACGTCAAAGAAAACCGCGTCCTCAGCACTCTTCACCTTGCCGACGGTCACCGCCGGCCATTCGGCTGTGGACTTCTTCGGCCCAGGGTTGATGTAGGCACGCACAACGCCGCCTTCTTCCCAGCCCGTCGCCACGTCAAGCAGCCCGTCACCGTTGACATCCATAAGACGCACGCCGTCCGCGCCCTTCGAAGACTTGTCGATGGTGTGCCGTTTCCAGGGCTCAGCAGCGGCGCTAATCGTCAGCGCAAGCAACGCCCACAGCATCCATGTTATTCTCATGCTTCACACTTCCCCCAACAAAACGTTGTGGCCTCCAGGCCTTAACCTGGGATTTCCCGATTGAGTCATGACCCTCGCGACTCGGCTTCACCGCCGAGCCACGCACCTGCCCATTTTGATGACTCGTTGAGCCAAACGCAAATCGCTCACAAGGCGTTCATGGCCGAGTACGGTCTGCCATTCTTCTGGAAGTGGCCTGCACGTATCGGACGGCCTTTCAGCACACTGGCCGCCCGCAGTTGGCCTTCGATTGGTTGAGACGGCACCCGAAAACTCCACTCATGCCGGAGACACAACGGGGTCAGCGACGCTCAGCCCGTTTGAAAAATAATTAGCGCCGTTTGTTGATCAGATCCGCCAGAAAACGTCGCTCAACGATTTCGCTGGCGAGTCGACATTGAAATTGCGCGGCAAGGAGGGAACACAACGAATCGGAACAAAACCAGAAAAGTTCTTTGAGAGGTGTAATCGTTGGGCGAGTTGTGCCATTTACCTGTCAATGCGAAGGCACAATCAGCCTTCCCATGAAAGTCCTAACGACACGCAATTGGACGAGACGTTGCATTGAAGCTGCTGAGAGACGAGCAGATTCAGGATCACGCCATCGATCGCTTCAATCGCCGAATACGGGACCTGAAGACAATTCAGAGTTGATCGTCGGTTGGCTCAACTTGATGTTAGCTGGCTTCGAGTAACGAACCAAAAAGGGGACGCGTCAATGAAACAGACCACGCGAATCACGATGCTTCTGTTAGCCGTGTGTGCTGTCTTTTCCGCGGGATATGGGAGCCAATCACGAGACACAGTAAGGACGGAGACAACAGTTAAAGACGATTACGTCGAGAGCTTCTATTCACGGATTGGCAAGCTGATTTTTGATCATGATGTGCCGTCGCGCGATTCGCAGCAACTGCTCTTCGATGAGATGGACTGAGGTGGTAATGATTCGACGCGAACGGGTGAACGATACGAGTGTCGAACTTCGCTTTGCGAAACGCGCGATAGACCGGCTTGTGATAGATGCCGGTCATCTCGACAGCCACGATGGAAGCGGTGAATCCTTC
>JBDONA010000613.1:0-17526 GCA_039831575.1 Fuerstiella sp.
CAGCGCAAAGTCCCGGTCAGGATTGTTAAAGCCAATCGCGGTTTCCGGTTCGTAGAAGACACTCAGAACCGCCGGTCGTTTGCCAACGCCGTCCGGAACAAGCAGGTAAGCGGTTGTCGACTCATTGAGCGTCCAGAGGAATCGAATTTTTTGCTGAACAAAGTTTTCCCGGCGTTCGGTTTCCAACACCTCAACGTGCGGCTGAGTGATCAGCGGCGGCCACTGTCCGAGTAACTTCGTCCATTGATCAAGCAATTCGATG
Source organism: Fuerstiella sp. (assembly GCA_039831575.1). GTDB lineage: Bacteria > Planctomycetota > Planctomycetia > Planctomycetales > Planctomycetaceae > Fuerstiella. The sequence goes on from JBDONA010000613.1 coordinate 263, forward strand.
CGGCGGCGGTTCCAGTCAGCTGGCGAATGGACGATTGAGCCGTCATCAAACAGCAGCGGAGAACGCTGCGGACCAAAGTCGTTGGCAAAAGCTGCGGGCGGATCGAAGTGTGTCCGGATGGCATCCCAGCTTTCCGATGCGTGTGTTGCAACGGTCTTCGCGGCGTCGTTCTGTGCGCCGGCGTATGACAACGTGATGGTCAGAAGAACGAGTGTGCCGACCAATCGACTGGCGAACGTGCTCATGAAGGTGCCCCGCAAGGAAATGTTGCTGCTGCGACATTCTGAAGAACACCTGCGCGATTGTGAAGCGCACGCCGTTATCCGGGCGGAGTCCGGGGCTGTCTGCAATGTTCCCCTGTTTAGTAGACCGTCCTCGGGAGCGACGAAGCGATTTTGAACAGAAGGCCGCGAAGAGCGCAAAGTCATCGAACGATGGTTTCTTTGCGTTCTTTGCGTTCTTCGCGGCCTTCGGTTTATGCACATTGGGACACCGTAACCAACGGCCTATCCACGAGCCAGAACGGTTCACGAAAACGGGGAATCTGCTTTATTCCGCCGGTTCGTCGCTTAACGCCCTGTTGACGGCATCCAGCAGGACTTCCATGGCGAATGGTTTCCGCAGGTAATCCACCACGCCCAGCATTTCTGCATACGCTTTGTGACGACTGCCTTCGTTGGCGGTCATCATGATCACCTTGGGTGGGTTTTCCATTTCGCCCAGGAATTCCAGAACCGGAAATCCGCCCATCCGCGGCATCATCATGTCCGTCAGCACCAGATCCGGCTTTCGCGACGTAATCAGTTTGCGGCCATCCTGTCCGTTTGTGGCCGCCAGCACCTGGTAACCAGAAGCCTTCAGCACGGTTTGGACAGTATTGGAAATTTCGCGATCGTCTTCGATCACAACGATCAGTTTTTCCGTCACAAAACACCTCGGGAGCAATCAACAAGTGCGATACACGACCAATTAGCGCTGACCAACCATTGTCTACACATTCGATGGGTCAGGAAAGTAATCCATCACGAAAAAGCGTCGTGAGAACAATTTCCCACGACGCATCTGGGTTCGTATGACTGCAATCTGAATATTCAAATTGCAGATTCGTCCAGTTCACCCGTACGAATACGGATGATCTTTTCGACGTTGCTGACAAAGATCTTGCCATCACCAACCTGGCCGGTTCTGGCTGAGTTGACAACGGCATCGACCACTTTATCCAGCTCCTCGTCACCGACGACGATTTCAATCTTTACTTTCGGCATAAAGTCCACGATGTATTCGGCACCGCGGTACGTTTCTTTATGGCCCTTTTGCCGACCAAATCCGCGTACTTCGGTCACCGTCATTCCCTGAACACCAGCTTCAGTGATCGCGGATTTGACGTCTTCCAGTTTAAAGTGGCGGACGACCGCTTCTATCTTTTTCATGTCTTCGTTCCATTTTCGTTGAGTAGATTATTCATTGATGATATTTGCACATGAACGGCGTCACAGCGGCATCGCAGAGGCATTCTCTGCGATGCCTGCCGCTGTCAGCGACGATGCCATTTCTTACTGGAAGATGTAACCCTCTTCGCCGTGCTGGCTGATATCCAGCCCCTGGACTTCTTCTTCTTCGCTGACCCTCAGCCCCATGATGGGATCCAGAATCTTCAGCAGGATAAATGTGCCGACAGCGCTGAAACTGACTGCCGCCACCACGCTGACCGCCTGGACCAGGATCTGCCCGCCATTGCCGTCAAAATAGCCGGCCGTGTCTGTTGAACCGGTGACCAGACTGGTGGCAAATACGCCCGTCAGCAGTGCCCCCAGCGTTCCGCCCACTCCGTGAACACCAAAGGCATCCAGTGAATCATCGTAGCCCAGTGAGTTTTTCATCTTTGTGCAGGCAAGATAACAGACCGCACCTGCGAGAAAGCCCATGATAATTCCGCTGATGGGCGTCACAGAACCGCTTGCCGGCGTGATACAGACAAGTCCGGCAACCGCACCGGAACACGCTCCCAGAATGCTGGCCTTGCCCTGTTTCAGCCATTCCATCAGCGACCACCCAAGTACTCCGGCTGACGCTGCGAGGTGTGTTGCGAATACGGCGTTGACGGCGATCCCGTCCGCGGCGAGTTCACTGCCGCCGTTGAATCCAAACCAGCCCACCCACAGTAATCCGGCACCGATGCAGGTGTACGTCAGGTTATGTGGAGGCATCGACTGTGTCGGATATCCTTTTCGTTTTCCAAGCACAATTGCGCAAATGAGGGCGGAAACACCGGAACTGATGTGTACGACCAGGCCACCGGCAAAGTCGATCGCTTTGAACGGGGCATCGTCGTTCCACCCACACAGCCAGCCGGAATCTGCCCAGACCCAGTGTGCGATCGGGCAATAGACCAGCAGTCCCCAGAGCACACTGAAGGCCGCCATGGTGGAGAACTTCATGCGCTCTGCAAATGCGCCGCAGATCAGAGCTGGCGTAATGATGAAGAACATGCCCTGGAAGGCCACGAAGATCTGAGTACTTACCAGTTGTTCGGCCGTTCCAACTCCGGTTGCCGGGCTTACACCCTTCAGCAGCAGATGGTCGAGGTTACCGAAGTAAGGATTTGTGCCTCCAAATGCCAGGCTGTAGCCGACCACGGCCCACACAACGGACATCAATCCCATCAGAAAGACACACTGCATCATGACGCTCAGGATGTTCTTCTTGCGAACAAGCCCACCGTAAAACAGTGCCAGCCCGGGACACGTCATCATCAGGACCAGAGCAATCGAGACCAACATCCACGCGACGTCACCTTTGTCATAGTCCGACTCCGGTGCCGCGACAATGACAACCGAACCCTCTTCGGTCTCTGGACCTTCGCTTTCTGCAAATTCTGATTCTGCGTCATGACCAGTGTCCAGGTCATCTGGATCCGCCACAACTGGTGACTCGTCCTGCAACGCTGTCGTCGCGGCCTGCGCTGAAGCGGTCAGTTGAAAACTGACCAGTGCCACCGCTAATGTTATTGCATAGCTGATTTTCCGATTCATGTGTCATTCTCGCCTTGAAATACTGCCCTGCAAACGTCTTTGCAGTGTTGAATTCGCGCTCAGAGACCAAGTGGTATTGATGTCTTGTGCCCATAGGAAAACAGACGCCCCGATCTGCGTAGAGGGGCGCTCTCGGCCGTTGTTCCCGCCGAACCATTGTGAATATCCGATACCCCGTCTCTGATCAAGCGATTGGGGTGTGACAGCTCACGATTTCTTGACACAAGACAGCAAAAAGACGGAAGTCTTGTTGCCTCCGGCGATGCAGCGGCGTTTGCCGTGCAGTCCGGCCCGGCGCAGGAAATTGGTTGTGCCCGCTTCTTCCGCTGATTGCCAGGCACGCTGTCCCGGTGCGGTGTTCGGCACGTCGCCTGATTCAAACTGCCGCGCAATTGACCATCCATCAGTCCTCGCAGGAAATCGTACGGCAGACACGACGTATATGGTCGACGAAAGACGTCCACTGCAGCCGAATTTGACCTGGATTTGAGGGCGGACCATGTTGTCAGATGACTGCATCTGAGAAGGGATTACGTACTCCGTCTTTCTTACACCCGAGCGAATACCCTGCCCATCGGTTGACACTCTGTTTCGCTGAGAGTGTAATCGAGTGCGACGTCAGGCACGTGTCCCATCAAACGCCTTGGCGAAGTCGATTGCAGCTGAACTCAAAATTCCCGGGGGGGGATCGAATGGCACCATTCTGCGTCAGGGCGGGCGTTTCGGCGGTTGGTCGCTAAACGTGAAAGACGGTCAGCCAGTCTACACTTACAATTTTCCTGGGCCGGAGCGATTTCCGGTTGCGGTGAAAGATGTGCTTCCTGAAGGACGTGTGACCGTCGGGCGCGACTTTACCTGCGATTGAGACGAATTCGGTAAGGGCGGCACGGCCACGCGTTTGGTGCATGGCAAGCATGTCGCAAAAGTAGGCAACCGTTGTTGTCTTCGGCAGATGAGACAGTAGATGTTGGCCTCGACAATCAGACGCCCATGGTGGAGGGCATTGTTATTGGTCCGGAAGAAACTCGCCTCATGGGCAGGATCGACACGGTGACGATCGTAGTGAAGAATGTTCACAGTGACCCGGAGGTCGCTATGGAATAGCGGAGTGAATGAATAAGAATCGTCCTGTCGCTGGCGCTCTGTGTTTTCGGGAGTCTCAGCGCCTCAGCTGCAGCACCGCCCAAACTGGTTCTGCAGATCACCGTCGATCAGTTGCGGGGCGACCTGCCACAGCGATTTGTTGACAGGATGGGGGATGGCGGCTTTCGCTACCTTCTGAATCAGGGAGTCGTCTACAAAGATGGCATCATGCGCACGCCAATACGGAAACGATTGTCGGGCACGTCACGCTGGCCACCGGTGCCCATCCTGCGGCTCATGGCATGGTGGGCAACGTTTGGTTCGATCAGGCCCTGGGGCGGTTGGTCTACAACGTTGAGGATCCTCGCTATCCCCTGATCTCTGCCGCTGCCGGAGTCGACGCGAAAACGGAACTCGACCCGACTCAAAAGACGGCACAGGCTTCCGGTCGTTCCCCCGCAAATATTCAGGTGTCCACGTTCAGCGATGAATTGGCGATTCTTACGGCCGGCAAGGCGAAGATTTTCGGTGTCTCCGTCAAGGACCGAGGTGCTATCTCTTTGGCTGGCCACGCTGGCAAAGCTTTCTGGTTTTCCAAAGCGTCCGGCGAGTTTGTCAGCAGTCGATTCTACTACAGAGAATACCCGGAATGGGTCAACAGGTGGAACGCTGCCCGTCCCACGCAGCGCTACGCAGATCGGTCGTGGAAACTGCTGAACAAGCAGGACTCATACCTCTACGGCGATCGCGACGACGAATCATGGGAAGTCAACTTTCCCGGCTACGGTCGAGTCTTCCCCCATCCGTTCGGCCCGGCCGATGGAAAATACTTCACGACACTGCTGACGCTCAGTCCCGTCGGAGATGAATTGACGCTCAGTTTTGCCAAAGCTCTGATTGAGAACGAATCCATTGGTGCGGACGAGGTGACGGATTACCTGTCAGTCAGCTTCTCATCGACCGACTACGTGGGCCATTTCTTTGGGCCATCCAGTCTGGAAACGGAAGACAACCTACTCCGTCTGGATCGGACAATCGCAGCACTGCTGAAGACTGTGGATGATCAGGTTGGCCTGGGAAATACCCTGGTTATTCTGTCGGCCGACCACGGAAGTCCTGAGGTGCCGGGGTATCTGAATCAAATGGGAATCGAAGCAAAGACGATTGATCCGAAAACCTGGGACCAACAGCCGGGCATCGCTGCATTGAAGAAACGGTTTGGCGTCGGGGAACAGCTGATCCAGACCGTCCCCGGTAAAGGGTGGAACACCATTCTTCGTCTTTACGGCCCCTTGGAATCGTTCTACGACAAGAGTTGGAAGCCGGGCGACCCGGAGCTGCCGGAATAACCCGGACGGTGGCACGGATTTCGGGACGGGAATCAATTGGATCAGTTGGAGTATCGACGATGAGTACCGAACGATACCGCAAGCGAGTGAAGCACTTTGATCTACTCGGACATGCACACTTCCTCACGTTCTCGTGTTATCGGCGTATGCCGTTGCTGACAAAGGATCGCACCCGACTCTGGTTTGTCGAAGCACTGGACAAGGCTCGCATCAGGCGTGAGATTGATCTCTGGGCCGGGGTCATTATGCCCGAGCACGTCCACCTGCTGATCTACCCTCGCAAGCCAATCCACAAGACGTCAAAGATTCTTGCCTCAATCAAGAAACCGGTCGGTTACCAGGCGGTCCAATTCCTCAAGGAACACAATCCAGAGTTCCTCAAACAGTTAACCGTCGTCAACAAGAACCGCACGTATCGCCATTTCTGGCAGGTCGGCCCGGGCTACGACGAAAATCTCGACAGCGTGGCAGCTGTCCATCACGTCATCGACTACATCCATAACAACCCTGTGCGCCGTGGATTGGTCGCTGCACCAACGGACTGGACATGGTCAAGCGCAACCGACTGGGCAGGACACCGGCACCCTCACATTACAGTGGATCGCTCGGTCCCGACACTGCACCCCTTCACTTGAACTCACCTGTGCCACTTGTGTCCGTGCCGCTGCTTGCAAGCAGTGCTGTTCGTGCAAGGGGCGTAGATCGTTGAGTTTGATTAACGCCTGTCGAACGACAGGCAGGTTGCTCTCGTCAGGTGATGTGTCCACATTTTCACTGCTTGCAAGCAAGCAGTGGCATGGATAACGCGAGCGTCTTCGGCAAGAACACTGCGCAGAAAATCCGTCGTTCAGCCGCCTCCGATGATCGGTAGAAAATGGACTTCCGTTGTGGACGAGGTGCTGGTGGAGAGGGCACGCGTCATGACGTGATCGACGGACAGCTGCAGCAGCGGTGATAACTGGCCGTCCTCAAACAAGCGTTGCCGGATTCCGGGAAACTGTTGCTCCAGCTGGTCGACGACTTCACGCACCGTGTCTCCTGCGACTTCCACCTGCGCGGCGTCAGTCAGTTGCTGCAGTTGCGGCGGAATGAACACAATGGCCATGAATCATTCCCCCGTTCCCTGTTCGCTGATGGCCTGCCAGATGGTCGGCGGCGACATTGGCAGTTCACGGAAGCGAAGTCCGGTGGCCCGATAGATCGCGTTGGCGATCGCCGGAGGTGGCGGCACGATCGAAACTTCGCCCACTCCGCGAACACCGTACGGATGATCGGGATTGGGGACTTCGACAATGATCGTGTCAATCATCGGCAGGTCGTAACACGTCGGCATGCGATAATCCAGGAAGCTGGCGTTGCGCATATGGCCGCGGTCGTCATAGAAATATTCTTCGTTCAGTGCCCAGCCTATGCCCTGCGTCGAGCCGCCCTGCATCTGACCTTCCACGTAACTGGGATGGATTGCTTTGCCGGCGTCCTGACACGCGGTGAAACGCAGGATCGTGACTTTGCCGGTCTCCGGATCGACCTCCACGTCGACCAGATTCACGGCAAAGGCGTTGGTTGATCCCTGCGGGTCGACGGACGCGCGGCCGACAACCGGTTTGCCGACCTTATCCACCTGGATGGCCAGCTCCTTGAACGAGAGTGACTTGCCGTCGCCCTGGTAAACACCGTCGGTAACTTTGATGTCCTGCGGATCGCATTCCCAGATTAGCGCTGCCTGCTCGATCATCTGCTGTTGAATATCCAGCGCTGCTTCATAGGCCGCCAGCCCGGTTGCGAATGTCGTTCTGCTGCCACCGGTAACGTCGGTAAAGCCAACGCTGTCTGTGTCGACGACCTGAGGAATCACGTCTTCTGCCGCAATGCCCAATGTTTCCGCCAGCTGCATCGCGATCGATGTCCGCGTGCCGCCGATGTCTGTGGAACCTTCCACCAGCGTGACTGTGCCGTCAGCGTTCACGTTGGCCGCGACGCTGGATTTCAGACCGCAATTGAACCAGAAGCCGCAGGCCACACCTCGTCCACGATTTGGTCCGTTCAGCGGCGACTTCCAGTGGTCGCTGTTCTGAATCGCGTGCAGACATTCCACCAGCCCGACTCGCGGATAGACGGGCCCGTCGACGCGCCGCGTGCCTTCCTGAGCGGCGTTCATCAGGCGAAATTCGATCGGGTCGATCTGTAGTCGGTCCGCCAGTTCATCGATGACGGATTCGGTTGCGAAGGCAACATGAGTTGCACCGGGTGCCCGATAGGCCTGGGTCTTGGGCTTATTCAGCACGACGTCAAAGCCGTCTACCGTGGCATGCGGCAGGTCGTAGCAGCTAAAGACGCACATGGCTCCCGGACCAATGACACCACCGGGAAACGCACCCGCATCGAACGCCAGCCATGCCTGACCCGCGACCAGCTTACCATCTTTGGTCGCGCCCAGCTTTACACGCATGAACGAGGCGGGTGTGGGTCCGGTCGCCTCAAAGACCTCATCACGCCGCATCATGATTTTCACAGGGCGACCGCACTTGCGACTCAACACGGCAGCAACCGGCTGTTCGTAGACGGAGATCTTGCCGCCGAAACCGCCACCGATTTCGCACGGAACAATGGTGATCTGCGACACCGGCATCTTCAGCAGTTCGGCCATCTGCTGCCGCACCACAAACGAACCCTGCGTGGCCGTCCAGATCTTCAGCCGACCGTCTTCGTTCCACAGCGCGACCGAAACGTGAGGTTCGATGTAACCCTGATGGACGGTGGCTGTTTTGAACTCGCGTTCGATAACAACTTCGGCCTCCGCGAAGCCTTCGTCGATGTTTCCCTTTTCAAAACGAATATGGCTCGAGATGTTGCTGGGACGTGCTGGTTCGTCACCCAGCGTGTGTGTGATCAGGTCGTCATGCAGCAGCGGTGCATCGTCCTGCATGGCGTCCAGCACACACATCGTCGCCGGCAAAGGTTCGTATGTCACCTTGATTCGCCGCGCCGCTTCCTGAGCCAGATGCGCGCTGGTGGCCGCGACGGCCGCGATCGCGTGGCCTTTATATAACGCCTTCTTACGAGCCAACACGTTGCCGGACAGATGTGCGTAGTTCACGCAGCCTTCGCCGAGGTTATCAACCCTGTCCCACGGATCGGGCAGGTCGGCGGACGTGCAGGTGGCCAGCACGCCGGGCATGTTGTCGGCCTCACTGGTATCGATTGACACGATACGGGCATGTGCGTGCGGGCTGCGTACAAACGCGCCGAATACCATGTTGGGCAGGTGCAGATCGTCCGTGTAGATCGCTTTGCCGGTCACCTTGTCAGCACCGTCGTGCCGTACCGGGCGTGTGCCGATGACCTTGTATTTGGTGGGCAGTTCCGTATCAGACGTCTTGTCGGGGGCGACTTCGGTACTCATTGCGATTTCTCCTCCGTCTTTGATGTTCGCTGCACGTCAGATCCCTGAGCGGCGGCCTGCACGGCTCGAACAATCTTGTCGTAACCCGTACAGCGGCACAGGTTGCCAGCCAGACCAAAACGGATTTCTTCTTCTGTGGGCTGCGGGTTCCTGTCCAGCAGCGCCTGGGCTGTCACGATGAATCCCGGTGTACAGATGCCGCACTGCAACGCGGCCCCTTCCAGGAAACACTGCTGCACGGGATGCAATTGTCCCTGCTGAGCGATCCCTTCAACCGTTTCGATGGCAGCCCCTTCGGTTTCCACCGCCAGCACCAGGCAACTGTCGACCGGCAATCCGTCCAGTAACACGGTACACGCGCCGCAATTTCCGTTGTTGCAACCCTCTTTGCAGCCCGTGAGCGACAGTTCGTCGCGCAGGACTTCCAGCAGACTCTGGCGGGGCTGGCACAGAAACTCGATCGTCGCACCGTTAATCGTTGTCGTTACGTGTGTCTTCACGTTGCTGGTGAGCTCCTTTTTCAGGTCTAAGCAATGTTCAGAGAGTGTTGGACCGAGAACCAATCGTTGCCGGTGTTTCAAAACACCTAAGACTCTGCAGTCTGAGCGCGTTCACAGGCTGTCGCCAGCGTTCGTTTGGTCAGCACACCGACCAGATGTGTGCGGTATTCAGCAGTGCCGCGCATATCGTCGATGGGCGAAGCGATACGCCTGGCCAGTTCGCCGGCTTCGGCAAAAACTTCTTCGCTGGTCGTTTGACCGGTCAGCCATCCTGAAGCTTCTGCGGCAAACATGGGCGTGGGCGCGACGGCGGCCAGTGCGATCCGTGCCTGTTTAATCCGCTTGCCGCTGTCGTCCAGTTGCACCCACGAGGCTGCTCCGGCAACCGCGATGTCCATTTCGTTGCGGGGAATGAATCGTTGATACGCCGATCCGCAGCGCGGCCCCTGTGGCGGCAGTGTCAGGGCGACCAGCAATTCGCCCTGTTGCAGAATGTTTCGACCTGGTGCCGTACAGAATTCCGGGACGGGGACGACGCGGCGTCCGGTTGGTCCAGCGATATGCGCCATTGCCGAGAGTGCGATCAGCGGCGGGATCGCATCGGCCGCCGGAGACGAATTACACAGATTTCCTCCCACGCTGGCGCGACTTTGAATTTGCCAACCGCCGATGATACGCACCGCATCCGCCAACGCCGGGTAAGCGGACGCGATCTCCGGATCGTTATAGATTCGCCAGCACGGAACGCTTGCTCCCAGATGCAGACCCTGCTCCGCCGAGAAGTCCATGTGCGTCAGCTCGGGTATTTTCTTGACGTCGACGACCAGTTCTGCGCTGCGCAGACCTTCTCGCAGCTGGACGATTATGTCCGTACCGCCGGCCAGTACTCGGGCGCCCTCGCCGGCCTCGGCAAGCTGCTTTATCGCCTCGTCCAGTTGAGTGGGGGCGGCATATTCGAAATCAATCACGCAAATTCCTCCCGCGTTCCGCTTTATCCTGGCACGTTGTCGATCGTTTGTCATCAGTCCCCGACTGATTATCATCTTCATCGCAAACGTGTAAGGGCGAGTATGGAGGATAAGATGAACTGCTTTGGAATCATTCCCGCAGCGGGGCGAAGTCTGCGCATGGGGGCGCAGCACAAGCTCCTGCTGCCGTGGAGCAATACGACAGTCATCGATCAGGTTCTGCACACATGGACGGATAGCATGGTGAAACGTGTGATCGTCGTTGTGCGCAAGGATGACGTTCAGCTTCAGCAAGCGTGCCGTCAATGGCCGACCAGTGACCTGGTGATTCCGGAGGATGACCCGGAAGACATGAAAAGGTCGATTCAATTAGGACTGCAACACATTGCTGCCGCTTACGCTCCCGACAATTCTGACCGCTGGATGGTGGCCCCCGCAGACTTACCTACGCTCACATCTGAGCTGATCAACCGATTGATCGAAGGAAGCCGGGATACGGAGGCGGTCGTTGTGCCGCGTTTTGGTGAACGTCGCGGACACCCGGTCACTTTCCCGTGGTCGGTTGTGCCAGACGTCTTCAACCTGGGGCCTGAGGAGGGCGTCAACAGCCTGGCGGCGGAGCATTCCGTGCACTGGCTGGACCTGCCGGCGGATGAATATCCTGACGACATTGATACGCCTGCCGATTACCGACGCCTTCAGAACGAGCAGGAAACGTCGTGAAACGCCCACGCAAAATTGCACAGAACAACATGGTGTGTGCAAGCACACACCCTACTCGGCTATCCGGCGGCAGTCATGGAGCCTCGCGTTTTTCGACAGAACAGGCTCTTTACATTTCCCAGCCCTGAGTCAGACCTTGTATTTGGGCCAAAGCGATGGACTCGGCAGGGGGCAGAATTCTAGAATGTCTGAAATCACGTCGTGCTACTCACGCCTCGCTTGTGATCGGTATCAAGCAGGTCAGTCAGCCGTGGTCCGAACGTGACGCCAACAAACAACATGTTCTGTGACGAACGATCACTTCCGCATGATCGTTCGATCTCAACAATCAGGAGAATTCATATGCGAGCCGTAATTCTGAGCTCAATGATATTGGCCTGCGTCGCTTCGGCTGTGGCAGGCGCCGATCTCGTGAGCGGCACCTATGTTGAAGTACGAACCTGCCAGGTGTATACGGGGCCATGTTTTGCCAATGGTGAAGTGGGTTCCGTGGGCAAGAATGCCATTATGACGTGGCAGATTAACGGCGGCAGCTTTGCCGGAGTTGATCTTACCGGACAGTCGATCGCCGTCGTGGTCAAGGCTTCTCACACACTTGGCTTCAAGGGACTCGACAATGCCGAATCAAAGAAGGCGATCGTTATTATCGACTCTACCGCCGACGCTCAGGAGGCCGCTGCCCTGAAGGACTTTGCACTGTTGCAAACCGGTATTGCCAATCAGGAGATCGTCGGCGTTTACCGGGCCGACATCGAGATGCAATTTGACGTCGATAAAATTACCGCCACGGTAGAGGTTGGGGACTTCGCTCGATTGGAAACCCGAAAGGCGCGAAAGGGTGATTGTATCTGTTCGAACGAATCAGCATATTATCCCCCACTGACCGGGCTGAAGGGCTTCGTTCCTGGTGTCACGATCGAGGGAGAGGTCAAGGCCCGACGCTTGGGAACCCGCTGGTCAGTTCCGGATAGTCGAACCGCGTATTTGGGGACCTTTGAAGTTGACGCTGCCGAACTGCAGCTGGCCCATAGTCGTTGAACTCTTGCCGCATGCCGCTGCATGACACTTTGTGGCAGGGAGATTCCTGCAGAGAGTCGCGCTCAGCCTGCCGACTACATGGACAGCCCACTGGGGCGACGGCCGTTCCGTCGTTGATTTCGTACCTGTTTCATTCGTTTACACTTCCGAGTTTCTGTTCGAACAAGCCGCCACAGGCGGAGGGAAAATTTAATGTTGAAGACCAGTTCCATTCTCGCCGCATTCCTGTTGACCGTCACCTTGTCGACGGCAAATGGTCAGGAACACAGCATTGAGATAATCGACGCCGCACCTGAAGCGGACGATGTTTCCACAGAGCTCAAAGAGCAATTCGCGGATAAGGGTATTCGAGTCAAACGTGGCTCAACCCGTACCGTCTGTGAGGTCTGGTTTTGCAAACAGTGGGTCGTGGAATCCGGGTTCAAAGCCACGGAAGACCGACTTTATCCCTTCGCACCGGGACAGCTGATCGGCTTGCTCCATTTCAGCAGAAGAGGCAAAGACTTCCGGGATCAATCGGTAAGCAGTGGCTGGTATACGCTGCGGTTCGGGTTACAGCCGGTCGATGGCAACCATGAGGGGACGTCACCTACTCGCGATTTTCTGGTGATGGTTGATGCATCGCAGGATGCGGTGGATAAGAAGTGGGACGTGAAAGATCTGCTGGAAGCGAGTGCAGAAGCGGCTGGGTCGACGCACCCCGCGATGATGTGCCTGCAGAGAGCAACTGATGGATCAGAGCTGGCGGTCCGTCATGACGAATCCCACGACTGGTGGATTCTGCACATCGTGGGCAAGGGGACTGCCGACAACAAGACACAGGATGTTCCTTTTGATCTGGTAGTTGCCGGTCATGCCACAGAATAGTTCCAAAGGGCAGGGACAGGCAGCGGATGAAATCCATTTGTCGCCCCGCAGGTTTGTGCCGTCCGAGCGTGCGGCAGAAAATCGCCTCGACGCGCCTCGCGCGGCCCGAACGCTGGTCGTCTGTGTCAGTCTTGTCGTCTGCGGGATGGTTTATCTTCAGATTGTGCGGTTCAATGCGGCACTGGCGATCGAACCACAGGCAGCGGCGCCTGACGCGACTGAGAGCCGCAACTCGAAGGCGACTTCAGCAAATAAGCCCGCCTTTCGAAAGGAGTTGGTGCGCGGGCAGGTCGTCTGGCTGGCAGATGGGCTCAAGAGTAAGTTCGGCATTTCGACCGTTCCGGAAGTTGCCGAGAACTCGCTGGCCCTGCTCACCAAAGACGGACAGCTTCTACCAATCGTCGAGAACCTTCGCGGACGAGCCTTTCGCAAGGACGAACGACTGCGCGACAGGGATATGGAGATCCTGGCACGGCGGTATGACAACCAGCCGCTGCTCCAGATTCTACGGGTTTACGAAATCGAGGACGGGAAACGGTTTGAAGTCGATTACTGGTGTGACATCTGCGCAATCGTGATGTTTGAAACTGGTCCCTGCGCTTGTTGTCAGGACGACAATCGTCTGCGAAGGCGGTTGGTCGAAGACGACGACATGGACTGACCGATCCCCATTGAGAATCGTGGAAACAGTTCACGTGTCGGAGTGTTCTCAGACACCGCATGAACGCCCCGCGGCAGGACTGCTATGCCGCAGATCGGTTCGGCAGGCGTTCAAGTTCCCGAAAAGTAGCCAGTTGTTTGTATCTGATTCCGGATTCGTATACGTTTTGTTCGGTCGATTAGGGCAGCTCCTGAGTTCTTCTCTTTCATAGGCTTGAACCTGACGGATTCATCATGTCACAACAATCCTCCCAAGGCGTCAGTCGGCGTGGATTTCTAAAAGGCTCTGGTGCGGCCGTCGCTGCCTCAGCGGTCGTCTCATCGACAGAGGCGGAAGCCGCCGCACCTGGTTTGCAGGTTGTCAGCGGCGAAACTTCCATCACCATGAAGGTGAACGGAAAGTCGATGACGGCAAAGGTCGAGCCACGCACTACGCTGCTGGACGTATTGCGGTACCAGTTCGATCTCACGGGCGCTAAGCCTGTCAGTCTGGACGGCAGCAGCGGAGCCAGCACCGTGTTGGTTGGTGGCAAGGCCGTGATGGCTTCCACGACTCTGGCACTTGCCGTTGCCGGTAAAGAAGTCACGACATGTGAAAGTCTTGGCGGCGACGCAGTACCTGCGGCATTTGTCGAGCATGACGCTCAGCAGTGTGGCTTCTGCACTCCCGGTTTTGTGGTTGCCGTGCGAGCGTTCCTGAACAGACATCCCGATGCCACGGAAGAGCAGATCCGTGCCGGACTCAACGGCAACATCTGTCGCTGCGGCACCTACGCGAATATCCTTCAGGCCGTCATTTCTCTTGTGAAAGGAAATCAAAATGGCTGAAGTTACGTACAGCTGGCCTGAGAATCACAAAGCCCGTCTGATTGGCAAACGTGTCAGTCGTCTGGACGGCATGGAGAAGTCGACCGGCACAGCGAAATATACGTATGACATCAACCTTCCCAAACAGTTGATTGTACGTGCGCTGGGTTGTCCGCATGCTCATTGTCGCGTCCTGTCAGTAGATGCGTCTGCGGCCGAAAGGGTGGCCGGTGTTGTGCTGGTCCACATGATCAAAGCCCCAGGGCCCGGCGACGATCCTGTTGAAATCCGTGCGGACGGCACACTGCTGGTCGCGGTTGCCGCCGAAACGGAAGCGATTGCTGCCGAGGGCGTGTCAAAACTGAAGGTCAAGTACGAGTTGCTGGAATCGTTTGTCGACGATCATGACCTGCAGGCGGCCGAGGCAAAGAAACGTACCAAGAGGGCCGGAGGTGGCATCGAACTGGACGAAACGCTGGGCGAACCGGGCGATGATGACGACGAGGAGGAATGGGAAGAAGACACGATTCAAAAACTGTTCGCCCAGTCGAAGTATGTCGTTGAAGGCAGCTACGGAATTGACACGATCACTCACTGCTGCCTTGAACCTCACGGTTCTACTCTGCATTGGGAAGGTGACCGGCTGAAAGTTAACCTCTCAACACAAAACGTTTCGCGAACGGACGACGGCTTTGCGGATGCCCTGCAAATATCTGCTGACGAAGTTGACGTGCACTGCAATTACATCGGCGGTGGATTCGGCAGCAAGTTTAAGCCCGATTACTGGGGAATCGCGGCTGCGGAGATAGCGAAGAAGACCGGTCGTCCGGTCAAATTCCTGTTGACCCGTGATCAGGAACTGAAGATCGGTGGCAATCGTCCGTCCGGCTTCATTGAGGTTAAGCTGGGTGCGGACGAGAACGGTGTCGTTCAGGTCTGGGACTCTCACCACTGGGGGACATCCGGGTTCAACGGGTCAACCGTTTCGGTGGGCAACTTTCCGTACGTCTTTAAGCCCAAAAACTGGCGCCGCCGTGCCACCGGAATCATTACCAACAACGAGCCATCTGTTGCATGGCGTGCCCCAAACCATCCACAGGCCTGTGCCATTACGCAGACAGCTTACGATGATCTGGCCGCTCAGATGCAGGCGGACAGCCTGGACATCTTTTTGCGCAATCTTGAGAACATCGACTCGCCGGAAAAATCTCATGTCTACGCCGAACAGTTACGAATTGCGGCCGACCTGATTGGCTGGCGTCAAAACTGGCATCTGCACGGGAAAGGCAAACGGCAGGGATCCGTGGTCGAGGGCCTGGGCATCGGTATCCACAAATGGGGGGGTACTGCCAACAGCTCGAGCTGCCTGCTGAAGATTCATCCGGATGGTGGCGTCGAGTCCTACTGCGGCACTCAGGATCTGGGTACCGGAACGCGCACGATCTGTGCGATGGTCCTGGCCGAAACTCTGGGATTGCCGATCGAGGCCGTCAAGGTCAACATCGGCAGTTCGACGTATCCGTTCAGCGGTGCATCGGGCGGCAGCACAACGGTAGGAGCCGTCAGCGAATCCCATCGTCGTGCTGCGCAGGACGTGCTGGTCCAGCTTTTTGATCTGGTCGCGAAGAAGCTGGAAGTGCCTTCCGAGAATCTGGAAGCTGCCAACGGAAACATCTCCGTCGTGGGCTACAGCGACAAATCGATGTCATGGAAGCAGGCCTGCAGCCTGATCGGCATTCAACCTCTTGAGGTTACATCGAACTACAAACGTGGCACCGACAGTCCGTTGTCGAGTTCGAACGTTGCCGGTTGTCAGATGGCTCGTGTGGCTGTCGATACTGATACAGGTGTCGTGAAAATTATAAAGATGGTTGCCGTTCAGGACATCGGCCTGGTCATGAATCGCAAGACTGCCGAGAGCCAGGTCTATGGCGCGCTGATCATGAGCATCGCTGCAGCGTTGTTCGAACAACGAATCAATGATCCAAAGACGGGCGCGTTTATTAACAGCGAAATGGATAACTACCGTTTACCTCGACTCGGCGATACCGGAGAACTTGTGGTGCAATTCCACGAGCCGGAAAGTGAAAGAGCCAGAGGGGTGATTGGTCTGGGAGAACCGCCGGCCATCAGTGGAGCTGCAGCGATTGCGAACGCCGTTTGCAACGCCACCGGCGTTCGTGTACCAACTCTGCCGCTCACGCCAAAACGCGTGCTCGACGCACTCCGAACTGGGAAAGGCTAATTCCTATGAATAATTTCGAGTACGCGCAGCCAACGACGGAAGGTGAAGCCGTCGCCTTATTGACTGAACCAAAGAAAGAATCGGCGATTCTGGCCGGGGGGACTGATCTGGTCGGGCTCATGAAGCGGATGGTGGTGACGGCCGACCGAGTCGTCAATATCTCGGAGATCAAGTCACTCCAGCAGATCGAACGCGACGAAAGCGGGAGCGTCTGGATTGGAGCTGCTGTTTGCCTGGCCGAATTTCTCGATGACCGGCAGACCAACGAATTCCCATCGGCCAAGCAGGTGATTCAGGGCATCAGTAGTATCCAGCTGCAATCACAGGGCACCTTGGTGGGCGAACTGTTACGACGTCCGAACTGCTGGTACTTTCGCGAGGGCCACGGATTGCTGGCTGACAATGGTCGAATGGTCAACGAAGGCGACAATCGATACCACGCCATCCTCGGCAACCGCGGGCCAGCCAGATTCGTCAATGCGTCTCGCCTGGCCCCTTCATTAATCACGTTGGGGGCTCGCGTACGAATTATCGGACCCGGACCGGATGAGGAGCAGTTCCTGGAACTCGCAGATCTCTACCAGACGCC
>JBDONA010000877.1:0-3891 GCA_039831575.1 Fuerstiella sp.
AACGAAGACCGGTGGATCGATGTGGAGAGCGGAAAGCGGAAAGCGGAAAGCCGCGACTCCGGGACTGCTGTCGATATGGGGCAATCGTCTTTCCGCTTTCGATACCGTGGTCTGTTTCCAACTATCGAACTGGCCGCGCGGTTATCGTATTCGCACCGACGATCGCTGCTGGAAATGGCGGGAGAAAAGGACTGCAGTGTCTGCAATGGCACTCGCCTGCAGGAAGTCACCGCCAACGTTCAGTTGAAGAAGACCACGCTGCCTCAGTTGTGCAGAATGCCGCTGTCCACGGCGCTGCAGTTTCTGAAATCGCTGAGGCTTACGAAGGCTCAGAAGCAGATCGGCGGGGACCTTCTGAACGAATCCGTTCACCGGTTGAAATTTCTGGTGGATGTCGGCCTGGACTATCTGACACTGGAACGGTCGATGCCGACGCTGTCGGGCGGCGAATCGCAGCGTATTCGACTGGCCGGTCAGGTGGGACGATCGTTGACCGGCGTGCTGTATGTGCTGGATGAACCAACAATTGGTCTTCATCCGCGTGACAACGGGCGGCTGCTTGCGGCGCTGAAGCAGCTGCGGGATCTCGGCAATACCGTGCTGCTGGTCGAGCACGACCGCGAGGTTCTGGAAGCTGCGGATCGGCTCTTCGACTTTGGACCTGGTGCCGGACGATTGGGTGGCACGGTTGTCGCCGAAGGCACGCCAAAACAGCTTGGTCGCCAGGCGAAAAAGTCGCTCACCGGAGGATATCTTAGCGGCAAACTGGGGATCCCGGTGCCGGAGCAACGGCGGATGCCCGGGGTTGTCCCCTCTCATTCCAATGGACAGCAGGGGAGTGATCGCAATGGATCGGTGGCAGCCTTGCCGTCCGACGCGGTTGACTGGCTGCAGCTTTTTGGTGCCACTCAGCACAATCTTCGCAACGTTGATCTCAGAATACCGTTGGCCACGATGACATGTATTACCGGCGTCAGTGGCAGCGGGAAGAGTTCGCTGGTCATGAACACGTTGGCTCGCGCGGTGGCCAGGAAGCTGAACCTGACGACAGATGCGCCGGGCCCGCACAGCGATCTGCAGGGCATCGAACATCTGTCGAAGATTGTCGTCGTTGATCAAAATCCCATCGGCAATACTCCGGCTTCCAATCCGGCCACGTACACCGGTCTGTTCGATTATATTCGAGACCTGTTCACCAAAATGCCGGAATCAAAAGTTCGCGGCTATGGCCCCGGGCGTTTCAGTTTCAATCGGGCTGGTGGGCGCTGTGACGACTGCGAAGGCATGGGGCAGCGGAAGATTGAAATGCACTTCCTGCCGGACGTGTGGATCGAATGCACCACGTGCCGAGGTCGACGCTACAACAACGAAACGCTGAACGTGAAGTTCAACGATCACAGTATCGCTGACGTGCTGGAAATGCCGGTCGAAAAAGCGCTGGACGTATTCTTGAACGTGCCGAAGATCCGCGCACCTCTGGCAACGCTGAATGCCATCGGACTGGGGTATCTGACACTTGGTCAGTCGGCCCCGACGCTTTCCGGTGGAGAGGCTCAGCGGATTAAACTGGCGGCAGAACTGGCCAAACCAAACAAAGGGAAAACCCTTTATCTGCTGGACGAACCAACAACCGGACTGCACTTTGACGACATCGCCAGACTGCTGGCAGTCCTGAACAGCCTTGTGGAACAGGGCAACACAGTTGTTGTGATCGAACATAATCTGGACGTGATCAAAACGGCCGACTGGATCATCGACCTGGGCCCCGAAGCCGGGGCCGGCGGCGGTCGGATCGTGGCGGAAGGCACACCGGAAGACGTGGTGGCGTATGCTGAAGGCGTACGGCCTGCAAACGGCCGTCGGAACAAACGGTCGGCGAAAGCCCAGGATGCAGCGCAGCGGTCATGGACAGGCGAACTGTTGGGGCCGGTGCTGGCACAGTCGAAAAAAGGCAGCATCAAAGTCTTCGATGTGGCCAGCGCGGCAAAGAAGCGGAAGGGTGACGTCACTGCCGATCAACTCGGCAAGTCAGCACGGTTGCCCTGGGAAGTGGACGGTCAGCAGTGGCACACGAAGGAATGTCTCAGCCACGACGGAAAACGCTGTCGCTGGGGCGGCGATGCGCTGCAATTTGTGATGGACCTGCTGGCGAAGGAAAAACGTCTTGCTCCGGTCAATTGGAATCATCGTTCCACTGTCGAAGTCAAAGCCACCGGTGGTCTGGGCTGGCTGCTGCATGCCCGTACGGGCCACGAATGGATGCTTTCATTCTGCTTCCGAGTCAAAAAGTATACCTTTGAGAAAAAGTCGCTGAATGCCGCACTGGGACTGACACCGATCGACGACGTCGAAGAGATCCAATACTACAGCCAGTCACCGCGAGTCAACGTGCGGAACATGAAGACACCGTGGCAGGAAGTAACGATCAAGGTCTGGAAGAAAGAAGAGATCGACAATTCGGCTTTCAAATCGTTTCTGCAGCAGGTCGTGGAAGCTCACTTGAGTCAGGCGACGAAGGAGAAAGCCAACCCGGACGACTTGATGCCCTGGAAACAACTCGGTCGCAAATGGCATCTGATGAGGAAGGGACTGCCGAAGAAACCCAGCTGGGATTTCAAGACGATTGAAAAACTGCTGCCCGTTGTTGAAAACGCGTTCAAAGACTGCGATGTCGACCACGGTGTTCGCAGCAAGATCAACTGGAAGCACCAGGACAGTGGTGATCCGTTGGTGGAGTTGCACACCAAACGCAAAGACGGAGTCGATCTTGTCGTGTACGTGCCGAAGGATTCCGTCACGGTCGGAGCGATCGCCGGCTTTGGTACACAGCAGGAAGTCAAATCTCACCGTGATGGCTTGGACCGCGTACGAATTCGATTCGAATCCCCCGGCGAAGTGTCCAGGACGCTTGGCAAATGGCTGCGTGACCAGAGCTGAGCATGATTCGGCCACGCATAGTCCGTACCACCTTCGTCCCGGGTGGCCCTGTTGCTTGCAACAAGGGTTGCGCAGCAACAGGAGGTCAGTAACTCTCCGCACCGCCGATTCTCTCGTTCCCAGGCTCCGTCTTGGGAACGAGGTCAAGTAGGGTGCGTGCTCGCACGCACCGATCGCGGAATGAAGCAACGCTGGTCGGCTTTATGGATGATTCCTCGCACAGTCGTGGTGCGTGCAAGCACACACCCTACTTACGATCACAGCCTCATGTGCCTGCGGCACCGCGGTAACCGGCGTGCATTTGGCCGGACTACGCGGAGCCGTCTGCGGCTTCCGCCAGGTCTTCGTTTTCTTTTTCAGTTCCGTTGGCTCGCTGTGTTGGATCCACAGCATCATCTGTTATGGCCACGGATGTTCGAGGAACGATCTTGGGCCCGTCGCGGTGCTCGTCAATAATGGCGTGCATCTGATCCGCCGTCATTGTTTCCGTCTCAAACAGATCAGCGCTCAAGTGATTCAGTGTTTCGCGTTGCGACGTCAGGACCTCGTATGCACAGCGGTAGGCTTCATCGACAAGCCGTTTGACCTCCAGATCAATTTCACGCAGCGTTTCTTCGCTGTGTACCGACTCCTTAATCAACCCGCCGCCGCCCAGGAAGGGCGACGTCTGCGACTCACTGTAAAACATGCGGCCCAGACGGGGGCTCATGCCGAATTCCGTCACCATGCGACGAGCCATATCCGTCGCGCGCTGCAGGTCATTTTGTGCGCCGGTTGACGTTTCGTTGTACGTGATCTGTTCGGCGGAAATTCCACCCAACAGGACAGCGATGCGGCTTTCCAGTTCTGACTGAGTCAGCAGTTCCCGATCGTCTTCGGGCAGCTGCATCATGTAGCCGAGCGCTCCCATGCCACGTGGGATGATGGAGATTTTATGAACCGGGTCCGTGTTTG
>JBDONA010000803.1:0-17503 GCA_039831575.1 Fuerstiella sp.
AAGTATCCGTCATTCGGTGGGCTGCCGGAAGAAGTTGTCTGTCACGGCGAGCAATATTTGACCGACGGTGTTGCCGACACAACCCTCACTCAGCTGAAGTTCAACAGCGGACTTCGTGCCCATATTTACGTCAGCTGGCTGAACCCGTTCAAAGAACAAAAACTGACCGTCGTGGGGTCCGACGGTATGGCTGTCTTTGACGATACAAAGCCGTGGGACGAAAAACTGACCGTCTATCGAAAGTATCTGACATGGACAGAAGGGAAATTTCCGTCGGTTAACAAGAGCGACGGTGAAGTGATTGTCGTGGAACAATCAGAGCCGCTTCGCAGCGAGTGTCAACACTTCATTGACAGTTGTGAGGCGCGATCTGTGCCACGCACTGACGGCGCCGAGGGGTTGCGTGTACTGCAGGTTCTGGATGCCGCCCAGCAGAGTCTGGATACAAACGGTGCGACAGTGTCACCATCAACGACGAAAATAAGGGCCACATTTTTTGCCCATTCGACAGCAACGATCGACAATGGTGCTGCCCTTGGTCAGGAAACCAAAGTGTGGCACTACTCGCATATCAGTGATAACGCCGTAATCGGTCCCCGTTGCAATATCGGGCAGAATGTTTTCATTGCCCCCACCGTGAACATTGGGAGCAACGTCAAGATTCAGAATAACGTTTCGGTCTATGCCGGAACAACGATCGAAGATGACGTATTTCTGGGGCCGTCATGTGTCCTGACCAATGTGTCGAATCCCAGAAGTCAGGTTGTTCGGCGTGACGCGTACGAAGAAACAGTTATACGGCGAGGTGCGACCATCGGAGCCAATGCCACGATCGTCTGTGGAGTCACCATTGGACGTTATGCCTTCGTCGCAGCCGGTGCGGTGATCACAAAAGACGTACCTGACTACGCGACAGTCATGGGCATCCCGGCAAAACAAACCGGGTGGATGAGCCGCCACGGGTACCGCCTGGAATTTAAGAAGGGAATGGCTGTCTGTTCCGAATCCGGTCTTACGTATCGGTTGCAGGACCAGATGGTCCACTGCGTGGATATATCGGAACATGATCCCTTGCCCGACGACCTGTCGCTACGCGTCGCCCCCTGTCGAGTATTGAGTCTCGAGCGGTCCGCGGCTTAGTCCGTCGTGGTATTTCAGCAATCGTTTTCTTAAAGAACTATGGCGAGTCGCAAAGCACAGATCTTAGCCCTGTCAATTGGACAAATTGTCGGACAGATCATCAGTCTCGCGACAGCGATGATTATGACACGCATGCTGCCCAAGTCAGAATTTGCGACCTACCGTCAGACCCTGCTTGCTTACAGTGCTGCCGCGCCATTCTTTGGGTTGGGCATATCACAGGCGATCTTTTATTTCCTTCCCAGAGAAGACAAAAGGATTCGTGGCCGCGTCCTGGACTGTGCTGTCTTACTGTTCGTGTCCGGAGTTGTTTGCGCAGCGTTCATCGTTCTTGGTGGCAATCACGTGCTGGCACATCGATTCCACAATCCCCGAGTGGCAAGCATGTTGCTGCTGATCGCTCCTTGTGCGTTGGTTGCGTTGCCGGCAGGGATTGTTTCTTCAGTTCTTGTGGCTCGTGGAGATTCGCTGCGTTCAAGTATCATCGCGGTGAGCAGTCAACTGGCAATAGGAATCTGCACGATCTCCGGACTGATCCTCTTCGCCAGTGCCGAAGCCGCCATGTCGGGATATGTTCTGGGGACTCTGATCACCGGATGCATCGCCTTCTGGATCATGTTTCGCATGATGCCGGATGACGATTGTTCGCTCTCGTTCCGTGAGATGCGTCACACTCTCGTGTTTTCGATTCCGCTGGGCGCGTCCTTCATGATCGGACACCTGGCAATGCAGATGGGGGGACTGCTTATTTCTCTGACGGCTTCTCCCCAGGCCTTCGCTGTGTTCGCAATCGGCTCTCAGGAATTGCCGCTCCAGATAATCACATCTTCAATTACCTCTGTCATTCTTGCAGATATGACACTGCGGTTTGGCAGAGGTGAAGGACGAATGGCCAGTCAATTGTGGACCAGGGCAGCAAGCAAGTCGCTGCTGTTCCTCCTGCCATCGTTCGCGTTTCTGATGACCTTTGCAGACGACTACGTCATTCTCCTGTTCTCCAGGGAGTATGCCGCAAGTATCCCCGTGTTTCGCGTCTTCTTACTTCTGTTACCGCTGCGCGCTTTCTTTTTCGGGTCGATTCTAATTGCTGCGGGCGAATCACGATTTATTCTCGTCAGAACCGTCGTTTGGGCTGCCCTGGTTATTGTCTGCAGCATCCTGGTTTTCAACTGGACCGGAATCATGGGCGTCGCGTGGGTCATCGTACTGTCGCAGTACCTGTTTGCAGCGCCTATAAACTTCCAAAAGATCTCTCGGATTACCGGCGTGAAGTGGATTGATCTGATCCCTTGCAGGGATTTTGCGATAACGTCCTTGGCAGCGGCAGTCCCGCTTCTGTTAGCAATTCCGGCACGTGGACTGCTTCCGTCTTTTGCAGGTGCCACACTTGCGGCTCTCACTTACGCGGTCGGGCTCACTGCAACTTTTACACTTTGCGGCTTGGTTTCGCCCCTCGCTGTGGGCAGGTTTGTTCGGCAGAGCGTGGGTGGGAGTGTTAGGTGAGCTGGGCAAACATCAGACGGAGACTAGGTGGACTTCGATGGTGCCTGAACGCCTACCTTCGCGCAGGGCAGGCGGCCCTGATTGAATGTCATCGATACCTGCAGTTCTCCAGTACGCTGACGAGAACGAAATCGAGCGCGACTCTGCAGGGGTTGATCATTCGTCAGGCTCATGCAATTGAAGTGGGACTAACCTACAAACCAACGCGTCCTGGATTCGCGGAGTCGACGGTCGAGGCATTGATCGGGAACCTGAACGACTATCTTGTTGTTAAACCGGCGAATAGTCTTGTAGTCCACGCAGTCCAGACGCTCGTGGAATACTGTCGCGTCAACCGGGAGTTAGACCATGACGTTGGACAGATTGAACCTGACACCAGTAAGCTGGCTCGGAAAGCAGGCGTTGAAGTGTCCGCCGCGGAACCGCTTTTACCCATGCCCTATAATGTGTCAGTTGAGCATGGCTTTCGGGACTTTGCGCGAGGGCGTCGCAGTTGTCGCGAATATCGGGAAAAACCTGTCGACATCGAATTGCTGGAGGATGCAGTCAGGTCAGCTCTGAGCAGTCCGTCTGCGTGTAACCGTCAACCATGCTGCGTCTACGTCTTGGACGACCCTGACGTCCGCCAACGGGCTCTGGATCTGCAGAACAATCGCAGTGCGTGGCGAAGCACAGCCGGAAGAATCCTCGTCGTCACCGTGGATCAAGGCTTTTATAACGGGGTACGGGAGTACAACGCGGCATACGTCGATGGCGGCCTGTTCTGCATGACATTGGTGTACGCCCTTCACGCGCAGGGACTCGGCACATGCATGCTCAATCTGAATATCTCGATATCAGACCTCAATTTGCTGCGTGAAACGATTGGTGCTACACGTGGTGAAGTCTTCGTTATGATGATTGCTGCGGGGTACGCAGCGCACGATGCCCCGGTCTGCCGCAAGTTCCAGCGATCCGCGTCCGAAGTCATCCAGCTGATTGAGCCACAGAATCCGGTACCGCGCGACGCCATACACCCGGCGGCGTAATTTTATGCTTGCCCGTTCGAAATAAGTACTTCCAGTTTTATCCGTTCTGTCTTCGTGGTTGCCCCAAACGCTCACAGCCACGACGAATTTCAAAGCTATACCTCCAGTCACCGTCCAGCCCATGAAGATTCTTGTTACCGGTCTCTGTTTCAGCGGCAATTTGGGTGGGCCGGCCCTGGCCATTGGAATACGGGACGGGATCTTGGAACGCATACCCCATGCCACTGTGAAATTTGCGGTCACAAATCTTCCCGGTGACGTCGAGGCTGCTGCGGATTACGATTGCGACGCTATTGCCACTCCAGGACGGTGGCTCCGTCGACGACTTCTCATACCACGCAGTATCTATCAGCTCATCAGTCGGACCACAGGTAAGTGCTCGGTGATTGGCGCCCGGCATTCAGAATTCAAACAAACCTGTGACATCTGGCAGCAATCATTGACCGAAGCCGACGTCGTTCTGAATTTATCGGGCATTGCATTCGTCGGCGATGGCATGAGGCGTCCATCCATAGCCCGTGACGAGCTGTATCCATTCGAACAGTCTCGCGCAGCAGGAAAGCCCTATGCCCGCTTTATTCAGAGCTTCGGACCATTTGGTGATCGACGTGTCGCAAAGTTGGCACTTCGCGAGTTGCCCCACCTGCACCGCATCTATGCGCGGGGCGCAGGCACGGCAATTGCCTGCAGTACCCTGATACCAACCGCTGATGTGCGCACTTATCCCGATTGTGCAATCGGCCTGACGGCGAGCGGCGAAGAATGGCGAAAGCGTTTTTTTTCTGACCAAAGAGTTCCACTGCACGACGCCTACACCGTCGTTTCACCCAGTGCTGTAGTCGCGGGCAAACATACTGCTGGAAATATCGCCGTCGGTGCCAACTACACGCGAGCGATTGGACAGGTCGTGGAACGTCTCGTAGCCGGCAAACGCCGGGTCCTGTTGATGCCACACGCTCGCTATCCGCATCACCCGACAGCCTGTGACCTTGAGGTCTGTCGCCAGATATTTCACGGGCTGCAATCAGACACAAGAGCAGATGTGCACCTGATTGATGCCCCCCTGACAGCTCCGATGGCAAAGCAGATTATCAGCAGTTCAGAACTTGCCATCGTGTCGCGCTACCATGCGGCGATCGCTGCATTGTCCTCAGCAACACCTCTAATCACCATTGGTTGGAATCAAAAGTATGAGGACATTGTCACGATGTACGGATTATCGTACGTCGCAATCGATGTCCGCGACCACACGATGGAATCGCTTGTGGAAGCGACGTTCAATCGAATTGACTGGTGGCGACAGGACCGTGAAGCCAGAGTGGCTGCTCTTGCCGCAGCGCACCGAAAGAATGCCATAGAACTCAGCGAAGCATTTGCTTACCTGTGCTCATGGCTCGAATCAGTCTGTGGGTGTGCCGTTTTACGAGCGGCATAGTGCCCACGGAAAATTCGAATTTCCGCATAAACCAGGACCAAAGCCTTATCCTGTTAGAGATGCCGTAATGAAACAAAGCGACGCAAAGTGTCACGTGTGTGGCGCATCGGCGGAATTTCTCGGCAGTTATCAGCCGTATACGGATATCGAAGTCAACGTCTACGACTGCGCCGGTTGTGGCTCTCTGATTTCGCCGCACAGCCCCGATGCGCATCTGGTTCTTCATTCAGGAAGTTCGTCATACGATTGGCATTACCAGCTGGCAACAGAATGTCGTGAAGCTTTCCGCGTCGGCAATCTCAGAGCGCTGGAAGACAGCCTGCGCAGCACAAAGAAGTTTCAGTACATAATTGACTCAATTAAGCAACAAGTGCCGAGTGGGGGGCGCGTACTGGAAATCGGATGTTCGACGGGGTCGCTGGGAGCGTGGCCGATTCTTGCCGGTTACGACTATCTTGGACTTGATGTCTCGCCGACGGCAGTTGACGCCGCCCGAGATCACTTTGGCCAGCGGCATTTCGCATTGGCAGACGACGTTGAACTTCAGGAACTCGAGAAATTTGACGTGATCTATCATGTTGGTACGATCGGGTGCATTGCAGAACCATTTAACATGACCCGGCAGCTACTGCGACTGCTGAAGCCTGGTGGTGTACTATTGTTTAACGCTCCCAATCGTGAGGCATGCATTCGAAAGAAACAACTTTGGGTTGAGGGCACGCACCCTCCGGACCTGGTTTCGCTGTTCACGCCAGACGTCTGGGAGAGCCAGTTTCAGTCTGTCGCCCGGACTCAGGTCCAAGTCGATTATCTTAAGGGGTGGCATGCGATACGTCAGCTCGTCTCAGCACTGGTCACCGGTCCATGGCACTGGGAACCTCGCAAGAAGCTGGTGGTCGGTGACCGACCGGCCAATAGTGTTGTCAGACACCAACGTGGTACCGCTCCGGGCCGATTGCTGCATCGCGGCGTCAAGGTGGCATGGAGACACACGGTCGGGCGGCTGAGCAATCTGATATGTAAAGACGTTGTGCCTGCGGAATTTGGCATTTATGTCCAAATGTCGCCTACCTCAAAAACGGATTCTGCCTCGGCCGCATGACGGACCGACCACACTTCCTGTACTTCAGTCACGAATCAGCGCCTGCTGAGCGTCGCTACGTGCTTCACTGGCTTTTCCGTGAAGTGTTCGGAATGCAATTGACGGTCCTGGCGGGGAGACCGGGAGCTCAGACCCTGAAAATCGACGGCATCGATGGTGAGTTCCGTCTGCCCGATGTTTTGTTTCCACGACTTGACTCACACTGGTTGAGTCCGGCAACGCTTCCTCCAGCAACGCTCTCTGTCGACGACGGGTTGCCAATCCTATTCGGTGTGAACGTCGGAAGAAACAAAGAAGAACGGTTTGACACACCTGTCGATGTGTTCGGTTCACTTTTTTTTCTGATGTCACGATATGAAGAGGCAGTCACTCACTGTTCTGACGACCACAATCGTTTTCCGAGCGCAGGCTCCGTACTTGCGCATTCCGGGTTACTGACACGTGCCATTGGCAACGAGTACATTGAGCATCTTTGGGAGCGATTGAAGGGCCGATGGCCGGAAATCGCCGAAACTCGCCAGCACCGCGAGTTTCGTGTTCTTCCAAGTCACGACATTGACGTTCCGGCGGCAATGTGGTCCGGGGCGGGGGATCTGGCAAGAAGTGTCATTCATAGTCTCGTACGATGTCGGCCATCCAACGCGGCGAGGTCAGTCCGCACGCGATTATCGTATTTTCAGCTTTGTCGACGACATGACTGGCAGCAGGACCCGAATGACACCATTGACTGGATCGTTGCAACATCGGCTCGAAACGGACTTCAGAGTACGTTTTTCTATATCCCCGAACGCACGTCACGATTCGACCATGGAATGCCACTCGAACACCCGCACGTTGTCGATCAATGGAAACGAATTCACCGGGCAGGCCACCTCATCGGCTGCCATCCGGGATATGCGACTCCAGACAGTCCGAAACGCATCAGCAATGCGGCCCGCGTTATCCGAGAACGACTGTCTCAGTCCGGCATCCAACAGACGACAATGGGGACTCGCCAGCACTATCTACGATGGACAACCCCCAACACTGCAAACGCTTGTGATGAAGCGGGGTTTCACTACGACAGCACACTGGGTTACGCTGACCGCGCCGGTTTCCGGTGCGGGCTCTGCTACGAATATCCGATGTACGACCTGATAGACAGAAAACAGCTGAAGCTCCGCCAGCGTCCGTTGGTTGTCATGGACTGTACGATTGTGGATGACCGTTATATGGGTCTGGGCACGGGCGAACGTGCCTACGTACGTATCAAGGAACTAAAAGATACGTGCCGTCGTTTTAACGGTGATTTTTCGGTGCTCTGGCACAACCAGAGATTCAGTGATGACGCGGAAAAGCGTCTGTATCAAGACGTTCTTCAGGCGTAGCCCCGAAATTATGCGTATTGCCTATCTTTGTTTTGAAGATTTCTCGGTGGAAACCGGTGTCGCCAAAAAGATCTGCCTTCAGGCAGGCAAATGGCAGGCTGCCGGACATGAAGTCGCTCTGTTTGCCCCGCGGCTGACGGCCGCACGAATCACGGCGGCAGAAGAATTACAGATTGTTGAATTCGATTTCGCGCTCGGGGCGGCGAAGTACTTCGACCCAGGCGGCATGGGAATCCGGGAAGTCAGCCGGTTCGCCCCCGATATCGTTTACAACCGATATTTCATTCTGCCGCCATGGCATCTTCGACTGGCAACGGAATTTAATCTCGTCTTCGAAGTAAACTCCGAAGAATCCGAGTTCACACTGTATCATTCGCGCGTAAAATTGGCATTTCATAAGCTATGGAAAACGCAATACCAGAGATCAGCTGCTGGCGCAATCTTCATTTCCCGTGAGCTTTCTGAGAAGCCGGACTTTCGACGATTCCGACAACGGGCAGTTATCGCAAACGGAATTGAATGTCCTCAAACCAGTCCGACACAATTCTGCCGTAAGCCCGGCCCCCCTCGCCTGTTCTTCATAGGCGACGGTCAACTGCCGTGGCACGGAGTTGACAAGATCGGATACATCGCTCGACACCTGCCCGACGTACACATCGACGTTGTGGGCGTCAGGGCTCCGGACGAGAACCTGCCCAACATCAGGTATCATGGTCGTCTGGCCAGACACTCCTATGAACCGCTGATCAGAGACGCTGATGTTGCCATCGGCCCGTTGTCCCTGCACACGAAATCTCTCTCCGAGGCGTCGCCACTGAAGGTCCGGGAATATCTCGCAAGCGGCGTTCCGACGGTGATCGCCTATAGAGATACAGACATCCCCCCAAACACCGCAATGACGCTTCATATACCCAACACACCGGACAATGTATCGACAAATATTGCGCGGATTGCGTCGTTCATCCACTCTGCACGTGGCCGACGAATCGAATGGAACAGTGTTACGTCGCTGGATGCAACGACCAAAGAACAACAGCGTCTTGACTTTTTTACGGAATGTGTGGTGCGTAACAGGCGTGCAGCGTAAGCACTATTCCTGCACCAAATGCCGCAATCAAGACACTGAACTCAGGACCCGCTTCCACACATTTCGCTCAGGAAGCGGCAGACACAATGTCCCGCCTGAGTTTCCAGCTGACGAATCCAAAGCCTGCTTTCAAGCAGAATATCGCCATGAAAAATAACACTGAAACCTGCTCCGTACCGCTCGGAAAAGGCGTGCGAACAATCAAGCTAAGGGACCAGGCTCCTTCCTGCAGGATTGCAATCAACGAATCCCTGTACAAACTCTCGGATGTTGTCGCAGGAAAGAGAGTCGCCGATATCGGGTGTGGCTACGGCAGGCTGCGTAATATCGTCGAATCAGCAGGTGGTGAATGGGTCGGCGTCGAACCTTTTGACACTCCTGCTGATGCCGTGAAGGCAAGCGCCGAAGCTCTTCCGTTTGACGACGGGTCGTTCGATGTAGTGGTTATGGACGCAGTGCTGGAACACATTCCGGACGTCTCGGCAGCATTTGCCGAAGCTGCACGCATCCTCAAACCGAGCGGACTTCTGGTTGGCTACGTGGCATTTATGGAGTGCTTTCACGAAATTTCCTACTCGCACCTTTCCTTCAAGGCCTTGGAGCACATGTCAGATCAGAATGGCATGAAACTCGAAGCAGTTGGTGGGGGTTCGCGTTTTGGAATCGACTACCACCTCAACGTAATTTTTTATCCATTGCCGGTTGTTTGGGCTCGGCCGTTGGTGGCAACATGTATACGCGGGCTATTTCGCATCAAAAGTTTCTTCGGTTACCTTGTCATGCTGGTGGGACGTCGGCAGTCTCACGCGGAGGCCAAAGAGACAGCGACGCTTTTTTACCAGGTCGAGTGTCTGCGACAGTCAAATGGGTTTGACTTCATGATTCGCAGAAATGCTGCCTGAACGTTTTGAACCGGAAGCCCCGAAGGATACAGACTCTTGAGGCCCATTCGCCTGACCTTGCTTACAGACGGATTGCCTCCGTATGTGATGGGTGGGATGCAGACTCACTCGTTGAATATGGCAAAGAGCCTTGCCAAATCCGGCGTCCAGGTTGACGTGTACCATGTCGTTCCGGATGGCGATTCAGACGCAGAGCTGCAACGTAACAACCTGATAACTCATCGTTTTGCGCCGCCACAGCGGCAGTGGTATCCGGGTCACTACATCGCAGAGCAAAACAATCTGTCTGCTGATTTTCTGAGTCATTACGCCAAGCAGCCTCCTGCCGACATCATATACGCCAAGGGGCTAACGGCCTCGGCATTTCTGAAGGCACAGGCCTCGGATAAAATCAGCCTGCCACCGGTGATCACGAATATTCATGGTTACGAGAGTTTTCAGCCGGCTGCAACCTTCATGGAACATTTTCGTGGTGCGCTGCTGAGACCTGCGTTTCGCTACGTAATTGAGAAGTCGGACTACGTGGTTTCCTACGGAGGCAAAGTGACCGACCTGCTGACCAGTAAACTAGGTGTACCAGCGGGCCGGGTGTTGGAAATCTCAGGAGCGGTTGATGACATCTGCCTTCGCACGCAGCATCCCACAGCCAGGAAGTCAAGCGAATCCTCATCACGGCGATTTGCATTTGTTGGTCGTTACGAGCGTCGAAAGGGACTGCAGGAATTGGCAGCTGCGTTGCATGGGATTGACATCGCCAATCATGAATTTCATCTGATTGGGCCGATTCCGGATTCCATTCTGAATAGGTTTCCGACGTTTGTTCAGAAGCACGGCCCCGTGTCTGACAGGAATCGTCTGATTGCTCTGCTGGACAACATGGATATTGTAGTCTGCCCAAGCTGGAGCGAAGGAATGCCCAATGTAATCATGGAGGCAATGGCCCGACAGTGCTCTATCATCGCGACGGACGTTGGAGCGGTCCGCTGCCTGGTGGATGACACGACGGGCTGGTTGATCTTACCCCGCGACAGCCGCGCCTTGAAAACGTCGATTTCCAGTGCGATGGATATTGATCACAACCGCCTGGCTGCGATGAAATCGGCAGCGCGAAACCGCGTCACTGCAGAGTACTCATGGAGCAGCATTACACGCTCAACGATCGATTGCTTACGTCACGTCCTGAACGAATCCATCAACAGTCGGCGTCGTAACCATACTCACAGTTGTGACATTCGCCCGAACGGTTTGCCGAAATCGGCGTGACCAGGATAAAGCAACGGTGAACAAAGAAGACGAACAAAAAGACGTTGTCCCCCAACTACCGGACAATATCTGCGGCGGACTACTGCAACGCACGTCCATAGTCTTACCGGTTGCAGTCGGGGCCCCTGCATCTGCCCCTGCGGCCTGGAATTCTTCCACATCTGTGCCAGCCGACACACCGTCGGCAAAACCATACTACTCAGCACTTGATTCGCTTAGGCTTTACAGCGCCCTCGCCGTAATTCTCACACACTTGGAACTTGTCAAGGCGTGGCATGGGCTCCCGAATCTGTATGGCAATCGTTTCGTCGCCAATGCAGGACCGGCCGGCGTATATTTCTTTTTTACACTCAGCGGATTTCTGATCACCCGTCTGCTGTTGATAGAAAAGCAGCAGACCGGAGCAATCGGCATATTTAGATTCTACATCCGCCGCAGCCTGCGAATCTGGCCACTCTATTTCCTTATCGTAGCACTTGGATTCTTCGTGCTCCCCGCCATTGCGGCGTTTGGCGTGCCAGAACAGTCGGAGCATCTGAGCGATCAATTCGGTGTGAAACTTGCGCTCTACTCCATTTTTCTTCCACAGGTGTCGAACGCATTTCTTCCAAAGGTGCCAAATATCGGGCATATGTGGACCATTGGCGTGGAAGAGGTGTTTTACGTCTTCTGGCCAATCATTGTCATCATGTTTCGCGAGTCAATCACGAAATATGGGGGGATGATTCTGGCGATGCTCACGCTGAAGGGAATCTTTTTCGCAATCTATGTGACGCAACCTCAATGGACGGCCGTTCTGTTGCCTTGGAAAGAAATGATCACTGCAAATAAGTTCGAATGCATGATCATTGGCGCTGTATTCGCCACGTCTGGCGTCACTCAATATAAATCATGGCTGTCACATCGAGGCGTTCAGTTTGCTTCTGTTGCCGCTGTGCCCGGAATTTTTCTGCTGTATGAAACGCCGTTCGATGATCTCGTCTTCCTGCCGTTCGCATTCATATTCTCAATCATCATCTGGAATTCGACACATTCAGAAACATCAATCCTGCCGACGCACCCTTTGCTTGACGGCCTCGGAAAGATCACGTACGGCATCTACTGCTACCACTTCATGTTTTGTGCGTTGATCGTCAATCTCATGCCGCACACCTGGTTTGATCAGAGAATAACGGCACATATCACACTCTATGCGGGCGTGTTGCTCGCAACGATTGCTGTCTCAAAAGTTTCATACAACTGGTATGAAACACCGTTCAATCAGCTGAAGCGTCGATTTGGCACGTTTGACGCAACACCACCAACAATCGTTGAATTGCAAATACGCAAAAATCCAAAGAAAGAGCGAACAATGCCGGGACATTACGTTCAGTTCGGGTGCGGCCATTCCTGTCCGGAAAACTGGACAAATTTTGATGCATCGCCGACGCTGCGCTTTGAAAAAATTCCGGGTGTCGGAAAAGTGTACAACCGAAATGGCGCAAGGTTTCCTGAAGCGGTCCGTTTTGGTGACATTATCCGAGGGCTCCCGATCGAAGAAGGATCGTGCGCCGGAGTGTATTGCTCGCACGTCCTTGAGCACCTGGCGCTGAACGACCTGAAGACAGCAATTCGAAACTCTTATCGACTACTCCAGTCTGGCGGACGATTTCGATTCGTGATTCCGGACCTCGAATATGCTGTTCAGCGCTATTCGCAGGACGACTCTCCAGAGGCGGCGTTTGGATTCATGAAAGACACATTGCTCGGCAAGGAAAACCGGACTCGCAGATTGGGTGACTTCTTTTCAGAATGGGTCGGAAATTATCAGCATCTGTGGGTGTGGGACTTCAAATCGATCGCTCAGGAACTGGCAAGCGCCGGATTTGTCAACATCCGCCGAGCCCGGTTCGGAGACTCGGAAGACGCTCTGTTCAATGAGGCTGAAGACGAAAAACGCTGGCACGATGCGCTGGGCGTGGAATGCCGGAAGCCGCAGGCATTGGCCGACCGCCAGGCCGCGTAGTCCACGTGACCTACGACGCACATGTCTGAATTTCCGTCAGGCGTCGCTCGCGAACAACGTTTTTGCATGTCGCAGTAAGATCCGGTTTGCATTCGGACGCAGTAACAACGAACTGTCAGTACGTGAACGCCAAGAATTCAGTTTTCTCGAGTCGACGCTCCCGTAGACCCGCAGCGACTCATTCCTCCGGCGGAACGACGTCACGCCGACGCGCGACAGTGCAAACACCAAGTGTTGGAAAACGGACTTCCTCATTGCGACGGACTCACCGAAAGAACAGATCAGGAATGTTGACGCCATTATCGCTGGCGGAACTGCGATTTAGCGACCTTCCACTCCTGCTCATACTTCTGCTAAGCGGTTCCCATGTCCTGTCTCAGTCGGTTGCTGAAATCTATACGGTCTATCTGGTAGCAGGACTGGTCGCAATTGCCGGGATGACAAGACGCGTACCGCGGGAAAATATTTTCCTGTTTCTGCTTGCAATACTTGCGGTTGGTGCCGTCGGCACCTGGTCCTGGCCGGACAAATGGAACTATATCAAGATTTCGATCGGCATGTGTTATGTGGTACTGACATCTGCATTGATCATCGAATTCTATCACCGAGACATTCGCAGAATGTTCCGGATCTATCTGACAGCTGGACTCGTTGCGAGTGTCGTAGGAATGTTTCAGGTCGCGGGATACATGGCAGGTATCTCGCACGTCTATAACTTTCGGATGTCGCTGGGCCTCAACAAGTGGACACTCTCACCGGGAGGACCATTTGGCTTGCGGTTGAATTCCGTATATTCAGAACCTTCGCAATTCTGCATCATCCTTTCAGGGTGTGCATTCTGGGCAGTCTACACGCTTAGTTTTCGTCAATGTTCGCTGCTGAACACCATGAAGGCTGTAATAATTCTGATAGCCTTCTGTATGACATTTTCGGCAATGACTGTTCCGGCTTTGATGTGTGCGTCGATTCTGGTGCTGACATTCTCAAAGGCTAATTTCACCAAGTACCTGCAGGCAATCGTTGTCGGTGGCCTGTTGTTTGCGGCATTCGGGATTTCAGAAATCTCGGACAGAGCTGACGGTGTCTGGGGACTCGTCAGTGGCGAATCCAGAACGAGCGAAGTTCACGGGTCGAGTGAGATTCTGGTGACGCACATGCGTGCGGCGTGCTATTCCGTGCAGAGGAATCCACTTTTTGGCGCCGGATTGGGGATGCATCAATCCGTCTACTGGGAGTACATCTTCGCGTCCGAAAGTTCGGACCTGCAGCGTGTCGACTGGAATGCTGCGGATGCCAATTCAATGCTGCTGCGCGTAACCTCTGAATTAGGGTTGATTGGCGTTGTGGGACTGGGGTTTCTCGTCTACACCGGATGGATAAGTCGTCAGTCAGATTGCGATAGTTTGCGAATCATTTCCTGTGCTTTCCTTTGTGTCATCACGCTACAGTCGATTCGCCAGGGCAATTATTTTTTCAATTACTTTCCTCTATTCTTCCTGTTGTACCTGGAAGCAAAAAGGCAGACTCAGCCGGCAGCTTTGCCGCACTGTAGGCCCGAGAAACCTCATCGACAGTCTCGACGGTCTCGCCCGACGATGGCAACGAACCGTTGATGTATCGGTTCGCCTTTCTTCATTCCGAATTGTCGGGATATTTTCTGGAATGCCTGCGAGCCCTCGCCGAACATCCTCAGGTCAAACAGTGTCTGGTATTTCACTGGCCGGTACAGGATGAGGCTCCATTCGAGCTGCAGTTCGCGACAGGAATTGAGCACGTTGAGCGAATTGCTTACTCAACGTCTGACGTGGCATCTGTGGCAGACCGGCTATCAGAGTTTCAGCCAGATGTTGTAGTCACATCCGGCTGGAGAGACCCGTGTTATTACCAAGTTGCGAAGTCGCTGCGCCGCACGAATCCTGTTGTCTGTAGTCTGGACAATGCGTGGGCCGGATCGTGGAGACAATGGCTGGCAGTCGCGGCCCGATGGCGTCTGCACAGACGATTCACACATCTGTGGGTCTCCGGTCCGGATCAGTATGAATACGCGCGGCGAATGGGATACGCGTCTGATCGCATAATGACGGGGGTCTACGCCGCGCACGTGGCCCCCTTTCATGCAGCGTATCATCGTAGTGACACGATCCGTCCCCGAACCCTTCTTTACGTCGGCAGAATCGTCAAGGAAAAACAGGCTGTTCCACTGTACGAGATCTTCCATGACCTTACTGACGACGAACGGGCAGGCTGGAAGCTGCGGATCGTCGGCACCGGCGATCTGGCTCACTTAGTCAAATCAACATCAATCTGTTCAGTCGAGGGATTTCGACAGCCCGCTGAACTGCCCGGGATCGCGCAGCAAGCAGGAGCTTATGTTCTTCCAAGCCGGTTCGAACCATGGGGTGTGACCGTTCAGGAGTTTGCCGCGGCGGGGCTCCCAATGCTGTGCAGTCGACAATGCGGTGCGGCGGGAGCGTTCGTGAATTCGGGTTACAACGGCTGGACATTCGACGCGACAGATCATTCGCAGCTTAGATCGTCCCTTGTACGGCTCCTCACGGCGGACGAAGAAGTTCGCACACAAATGGGCCGTCGAAGCCACGAACTCTCGTTGCAGAACTCTCCCGAACTCTGGGCCACAAGACTCGTCAACTTGGCTGAATCGGAAAGGTAAACTATTTCATGTGTGGAATAAGTGGAATTTACGCCGGCACGCAATTGTCTGTTGAACAGACGGAATGTTGTGTGAACCGAATGAACGCCGCGCAGCATCACCGCGGCCCCGACGGAAACGGCAAAAAGGTCGTCAGTCAACAACCGTTGGTTGTACTTGGTCACACGCGGTTGTCAATTATCGACGTGTCTGATCGTGGCAGTCAGCCAATGGGTACGCACGATGGTAACTACTGCATTACGTTCAACGGTGAAATCTATAACTTTGTCGAACTGCGAACTGAACTCAGAAAAATTGGTCATCCGTTCACGTCGGGCAGCGACACAGAAGTGATTCTTCGAGCTTACATAGAGTGGGGAAACGCCTGCGTGAACCATCTTCGCGGAATCTTCGCATTTGCAGTTTGGGACGGTCCGCAGCAGCAGTTGTTCGTTGCGCGCGATCATCTGGGAGTCAAACCGTTCTACGTCGCGTCGACCACGAAGGGAGTCGTTTTTGCGTCAGAGGTGCGCGCGATTCTGGAAACAGATCTTGTCTCGCGGGAGTTAAGCCTGGAAGGACTCGGCTCGTATCTTTCATACGGATCCGTGCAGGAGCCGCTAACTCTCGTACGTGGTATTTCATCTGTCCCGGCTGGTCATTGCGGTGTGATCGACACGTCCGGACTGACCCTTAAAAGGTACTGGGCACTTCCGGTTGCAACAATTGACCGAAAGAAAGCGGACGTTGTCGAGGGGACAGCAGAACTGCTGAACGACGCTGTCTGTAGTCAACTCATTTCGGACGTGCCCATTGGCTGTTTTCTCAGCGGGGGAATCGATAGCACAGCCATCGCAGCGGCTATGTCTCGCGAACAGACCGAAACTCATACGCGCAGCATTGTACTCAAGGAGGCTGAATACAACGAAGCCTCTTTCTCTCGTCTTGTAGCCAAGCGCCTGCAAACAAAACATGAGGAACTACTTCTGACACCAGAGATTGCCTCTGCTGAACTTCCTCAGGCAATTGATTCCTTTGACCAACCCAGTCAGGATGGACTGAACACTTGGTTCGTTTCGCAGTTGACAAGACGCTCAGGACTGACGGTTGCATTGTCCGGAGTGGGCGGCGACGAGCTTTTCGTTGGATACGATCGCTTTCAGCGACATCGATGGGCTGAACGCCTCGGACGCGGTTGTCGAAAGTTTCCGTTGGCGCTTCGTCGGCGTGTTTCCAGACTTCTGGGACGAACTTCGCGCCGGGAATGGCAGCGAAAAATTGGAAGCTTGCTTGAGACTGCAGATTATCCGTATTTTGTAACACGGCAGCTGCTCAGCAGTGGCCAGCAGGACAAGCTTATCCGGCCCGCTGTTCAAAGGGCGACAGCGCAATGGATGGAAAAATCGCACGCAGCGCTGTACCAAAGCGTTAAACATGCGGACCCAATCAACCGAATTTCCGCGCTTGAGATGCAGACATACATGGTCTCGACGCTGTTAAGAGACACCGATCAAATGAGTATGTCGCATGGACTGGAAGTGCGAGTCCCCTTGATTGATCACCGTCTGGTTGAGTTCGTCATAGAAACAGCCGGAATCCTCAAACTCGATCGGTCAACACCTAAGCCACTGTTGACTGGCGCGTTCCGTGATCTGATGCCGGACCAGTGCATATTCAGAAAGAAGCGAGGATTCGTTCTGCCGTTTGAAACCTGGCTGCGTAACGATTTGTGTGAAACAGTCACCGACGAATTCACTCAGGACGATGAGATCTCCAACGCGGTGTTTCAAGAGAATTCCCTAACGAGTCTACTAGGCGAGTTTCAGGAGAAGCGTGTTAACAGCAGTCGAGTCTGGATGATCTTTGTTTTGCTGCGTTGGCTCAGAAAGCACCGAATCACACTTTCTGCCTGTGCCTAGTACTACAGTCGTATTTCATGAATCGGTTCCTGGCGATCCTCTGGTCATGAAGTGACATTTCATGGCGTATGCCTGGTGTATTCTTCTCCATTCGGAGAACTG
>JBDONA010000425.1:0-3880 GCA_039831575.1 Fuerstiella sp.
CAGCTTGTAGGCGTATGGTTTCAGGTACTTTTAACTCCCCTAGAAGGGGTGCTTTTCATCTTTCGCTCACGCTACTTTTCACTATCGGTCGTCAAAGAGTATTTAGCCTTGGGAGATGGTCCTCCCATGTTCAGACCGGGTTTCTCGTGACCGGCCCTACTCATATAGCTGATCATCTTCGCTTTCAAATACGGGACTGTCACCCTCTGTGGTTCCGCATTCCATCGGATTCTTCTGGCTTTCGTGATCAGCGGGCTGTTCCCATTTCGCTCGCCGCTACTGAGGGAATCGCTGTTGCTTTCTTTTCCTATGGTTACTTAGATGTTTCAGTTCACCACGTTCGCTCCGCACACCTATGTATTCAGTGTACGGTAATTCAGGAATCCTGGGATCAACGCTCGTTTGACAACTCCCCCAGGCATTTCGCAGCCTTCCACGCCCTTCATCGCCTTTTGACGCCTAGACATTCCCCATACGCCCTTACATGCTTGACCACAAAGATTCACGGCCAGAAGGCCATTCATCTGTAACAAACATGGTAACGATTTACGCTTGCAGTGAGACTCTGCGATTCACTTGGCTCCGAAGAGTCAGGTGACCGAGCGACCCACTGCGAGAAAACGCAATTTAGATGCCACTTAGACTTTTTCAAATTGTCAAAGATCTGTGCCGCGTCATTGAGTAGACCTCAAATTTGCGAGCGGGGTACTGTATCGACGACTTTGGTGTCCGTCAACAGTCTGCATCTCCTTTTTGGCGAGATTCGTTCCAGTGGAGACGATCGGACTCGAACCGACAACCTCCGCCTTGCAAGGGCGGCGCTCTCCCAGTTGAGCTACGTCCCCGGGATGATCGAAATTCCCGACGTCAGACTTGATGTCAATCGATCGGAATCTGCAGTGGGTGTGGGAGGACTCGAACCTCCGACCTCGGCTTTATCAGAGCCGCACTCTAACCAGCTGAGCTACACACCCGTTCTCAGCGAGCCGCGCATTTTTACAGGGGGATTCTGTGATGTCCAGTCCCAGTCTGGATTCTCACGGAAAACCGCTGAGGGCGGCCGGCCTGGGACGAATCAGGAGACACTCCGGTCTCGGAGATGTTCGCTGGGAGCCCGATGACGGCCGATCATGGGTATCGGACCGTCCGTGGATGGACTTGAGCGGTTTCGAGTCCAATCACATTTCGTGGTCAAGAACCGGAAAATTGAGTGTTCTTCAGAGCGGATCGGGTCGGTATGGTGTCTGACGTCAGGCAGTGAATATGATACAACCTGTGTAGTCAGAGTACGTACCGCAACAACGCTGGTGCGATGCATGAGGGCGTTTTGAGCGTCAGGTCAGGAACTTATGAGAGACTCCCGAATCAACTTCCGTTCACGTGAACTTGCCGGCCTATTGGCGTTCCTGATTCCGGGAGCCGGGCATTTTTACCAGGGGCGACGGCTGAAAGCAGGAATCTACTTCACCTGCATCCTGTCGCTGTTCTTTGGTGGGATGATTCTGGGCGACTGGCAGCCGGTGTACAGCCAAATGGCTCACGCGACACGGCACGGGTCGATTCAGATGCAATCCCGGGACGACGCACCAAGGACCAGCTATTCAATTGGATATGGTGCTCAGGTGTTGATCGGCCTGCCCGCCTTGCCTTCACTTGTTCAGCAATTTCGCTTTGCCAAGGACGACGGAGTCGTTGGGACGCTGCACAATCGGATCGACAGCAAGTTTGACGGCATATTTCAGTCTGGTGAGAAAGCGATTCCCGTGACTGGGCAGTTGGAGCTTAGTTCTGACGGTCCGCGGGATGTTGTGGGCACGTTTCGCGGAATAACGACTCAGGATGGAATGCCCGTGGACGTAAAAATCCGTGGACTGCTTGAACTCGGTCGGAAGGTCTTCGGTTCTCCACGTCGCGAGATCAGCGTGTCGCGTATGCCGGAGGTTCGCGTGAAGGACAGTGAAGTATTCGGGATTCAGGGTGCAGTTTCTCGTCCGTTTCTCGATTGGTACCAGGCTCCACGGGACAACGCGGAGCTGGACCGGTTGCACGGCAAATTAAGTCAGCACTTCGACATTGCCTGCGTATTTACGTGGATTGCCGGACTGCTGAACCTGATGGCAATCTGGGACGCGTATGAAGGGCCGGCATACGGTTACGGAGATGAAGAACCAGATGACGACGACAACGACGAAAAAGATGGCAAGGCAAGAAAAAAAACAGTCTGACTGAGTCGTCAGTTGCTGCCCGCTGATTTCCTCAGGTCGCCAGTGATCTGACGGGCAATGAGTCCTTTCTCCCATCCATTCCTGACGTTTTAACAAGGCTTGTCAGTTAACGATGCCTTCACTGTTTTACGCCATACCCCTGACTGCCGCAATTAGTCTTGTTTACTGCAGCACTCGTTTTGAATTGCCTTCTCGGATCTTCCAGTCCGCTGCGGTGATGTTCGTGAAAACCACGATCGGGCTAGCGCTGCTGTATGCCATTTTGTGGTATTTTTCGTCGTAGGCCTGTACCTCTTTCCATGGTCTACAGCGTATTACGCTGGCCTGTGGCCGCGACAGGCACGTTCCAGCCTGAGTCAGCGGTAAGTCCACGAGACAGAACGGGTCACGGGAATAAGTGAACTGCTCGACAGCGTATTACGCTGGCTTGCGGCCGCGACAGGCACGTTCCAGTCTGAGTCAGCGGCATGCCCACGAGCCAGAACGGGTCACGGGAATAAGAAGACTGCTCGACAGCGTATTACGCTGATTCATGGCCACGATTCACGCCTTCTGATAGCAGAAGGGCTGCCCCCACCAGCCCAAGCCGGTTTCGTCAATTTGTAAACGGCTCCCGTGACTGCCGAGTTCTTACTTTCGTTTTTTTCGCCGTTTCCTGAACAGTGCCGGCGAGAATGCGGCCAGGCCAGCCAGCCAGCCGGTTGCAGCTGTCTGTTTCGATTCGGCCGACGGATCGTTGTGCTCGGCGGTTGGTGTTGCCTCAGATTCTTCTTTCCAGATCGCATCGTCCCAGGCAGCCATCAGGACGTCGCCGGATTGCAGTTCTTCCAGTTGTTGGGCTGAGCTATCCGAAACATTTGCTGCAGGCAGAGGTTCAGCCGTGGCAGTCCCGGCTAATTGCCGCGCTGTTTCGTCCACCGCACGCTCACTTTCTGAGACCACGCCAGCATAAAGCTGGCTGACGGTGACGTCTTCAGGTTGCCACGTCGTTGCTGCGGCGTCCAGAGACACCAGCTGCACTGCTGACCGCCTGTCTTCATTCTCAGGCTCGTTGGACGCAATGGTAAAGCTGTCAGGTACGCTCCAGTCACTCACTTCGCTATTGGTGCTGATTGACCTGACCCACACTCGGTAGTCGCCTAATGCCAACGGGGTTGCCGGCGTGAAGGATGTGTCCGTGAGGTTGTTGAGCCGTAGCACGGGCACGGTTGGCGTCGCTCGCAGTGAGATAAATATTTCGTAGCGTGCAGCCCCCGAGACACTTGACCATGAGATTGTTGGTGTGGAGTCGGAACCGTCCGGAACATCGTTCAGGACGGGTACGGCGACGGCTCGGACCGTGAGCATTGACTGAGAGTTGAGGCTCCATGGAGTCAGGGTTCCGTCCGCGGCAATGGCCCGCACCCAGAACTTGTAATTGCCTGGTGTTAATTCTTCTGTGAGTGTGATCGATGTCGCATTCAGGCCCGATTCATTCAGAATCGGGTTCGGCACATCATCGCTGGCGGCGAAGTAAACTTCGTAGCCTGCGGCACTCTCGACCGGCAGCCATGACAATGTGGGTGTTGTGTCGGTCGTACTTGCGGGGTTAACGACGACCGGTCGACCGCCGATCTCAAATTCTAATCCCGGACTCCATTCCGTGGTCACGCTAC
>JBDONA010000578.1:0-3876 GCA_039831575.1 Fuerstiella sp.
ACGGTCATGGCGTTGGCTCCACCAGAGGCATCAACCGGGATCTCGTTCCGGGCCACGGTGCCCGTACTGTTGACATAGGTAAAGATCATACTGCCCAGCGTGGGACTATTGATCGTCAGTTGGCTGCCCACGACAGTCACTGCATCCGGAACGGTGATCTGACGGGCTCCCGCCACTGTAATGGCACTGGACCTGAAGAACAGCCCTTCTGCGGTAACACCGGTGTCCAACGTCACTGTGTCGCCAGCCGACACTGCTGCGGTCGTCGTGCCGCCCAGGGCCGTTGTCACGGTTGCGGCGACGGCTGCGGCGACGGCTGTCCCGTCATCGTTGGCGGGGTCAATTTCGATTTCCGTGCTGTTTGACGGAGCGCCACTCACAAACGTAAACGTCGTGGTGGTGTCGCCAGTCCGCTGATCACGAATGGCGAACGTCTGGCCAACCAGTGTCGTGGCAGCGGGAAATCTTAGAGAACCCAGCATTCGGCCGGCCGTGATCACCGGAATGGTACCGTGGTTGGCCAGCAAAGTTACAGTCAGTTCATTGGTGCCCAGATGAACATCAGAGTCAGAGACACTGATGGTTTCAGGCGTACCGGAGCTAAACGTGAACACCGTATCTTCAGCAGTCGTAACGGTTGCCGGCACAACGTTTACCGGTGCGTCATTTTCGCCGTCGTCCAGACTGATTTCAAAGCGAACAGCTCCGTCAGCCCGATTGGCCTGCAACAGATTGCCGGCAAGGTCTCGGATACCGGACGTTGAACTGCGGTCCACGACAGTAATGGTGTAGCGGCTGTCGGTGCTAAACACCGAGATCGCCTGAAAGATCACCTGGTTCGTGGCCGTATTATAGATAAAGAAGTAATCGGTTCCGTCGACCAGTACTGTACCGTCCCGCTCAAGCTGCCACTGTGCAGTGTTGACAAACGTGTCATCGACACCAATCCCTTCATCGATGATTTGAATAATGAACCTTGTCAGGAAGTTTGGTTCCTCGATGCTGAGGTCGTGGTCTGCCGGGTCGGAATCCTGCAGACTGTTGTCTGCAGGCACCACGATTGTTGCGAACGGTCCAATAAAGTCCGCTCGTTCAACCGCACCCAGATCGTTGAAGCTCTCGCCCCCAAGGCCGGAGGCAGGTTGAGATATGTCGTCCCTTCGCAACTGACCGTATAGGTCGCGGCCAGGCGAAAAGACATCGGATGGCGGGATGCCAAGGTCGGTCTTCACGCTGACAAATGCTGTGCGGTCTGCCAGACTGCCCAGTGACCGATCGATTGCCTCACTTCCACCGAGAAGATAATAGTTGTCTATGGATGCATCGATGAACAGCGGAGGTGGCGACGAATCCGCACGTGAAACAAGAATCGCGTTCTGGCCGATGGCGCCGTCGAAGCTATTGCGGTAGAAGTGAGTACGACCGATGACGGTCGATAATGACGACGCGTCGACCAGGATTCCGGTCGTCGTTTCCGCAATGATGTTGTTCAACAGCGTCGGACTGGCGTTGTCATCAATTTCAACGCCTATGCCCAGGGCACTGCCGCTGGACTGGGTGTTGCCGACGATCGTGTTGTTGATAATCTTGCCGAACGGAACTGCAGCCAATGGAACGCCAGCGGTCTCCGGTTCGCCGGCAAATCGAATGCCTGCCATACCGGAACGTGAGATTATATTGTTCTGAATGACGGCTCCAGGTGCCAGCCGAGCACTATTCGGTGTCTCAAATCTGATCGCCGCACCCGGATGAGAAATATCGGTTCCACTGCCCGCCCCAGTGGTTCCTATGTCCCGCCCAGCAGCTTCGACTCGAATGCCGTAAAGGGACGAATCAAGAATGATGTTACTTGCGATCTCGA
Source organism: Fuerstiella sp. (assembly GCA_039831575.1). Classification (GTDB taxonomy): domain Bacteria; phylum Planctomycetota; class Planctomycetia; order Planctomycetales; family Planctomycetaceae; genus Fuerstiella. The sequence goes on from JBDONA010000578.1 coordinate 1,862, forward strand.
ACAGCCCCTGTTCCCGTCGAATGTTGCGGTCACCACGCAGAAATCCGCCGATCTTAGGAAACTGAATGTTGTCGATACTGAGAGTACCTACGCCCCGTGTACCCGAGGAGTTTTTCTTGTGAACGAATTTAACGGTGTGGGCACCCGAAGTCATCGAGATGGATGTAGACACGTAGCCCGTGTCAGTGCCTATGTATTCGAAGTCCGCGGCTTCGATCGGAGTACCGTCGATAAATACCTGGAACGTGTCTTTGCCGGATTCCGGGACGAAGAATCTGTCGAATGTCAGTTCGCCCTCGCCCGTGGTGACGATGATGGTTAACGTGGCCTGTTCGTTCGGGCCGATCAGCCCCGGCGTGCCAGGAGCGTTTGTTCCGATCCCGTTATCTGTTTCTCCCCCGCCGGGGAGAATGGTCCAATGTGCGTTGTCTGATGGATCGAGCGATGGAGTAAACGGTGGACTGCCGCTCGGAACCGTGTCAAAGTCGATGAACAGACTGGGCAGTAGCAGATCGAACCCCGGAACAAACTGCACGTTTGTATCCGGAACGGCGGCGGCGGAGATGACGATTTCCGGACCGGTTTGAACGGCAACTGCCGCATATTCGTAACCCCGGCGAATCTCAAGCTGATAATCGCCGCTGAGAATCTGCTGCGGTGCATCGGGATCCGGGTCTATCGGCACGGCATACGGCGCCTGGTCCGAACCTGCACCGGTAATCATTTCACCACGTTCGGCCCAGCCGACGATCAGGTCGTCGATGTAGAAGCCTTCGCCAGTGTTATTGTCCGATGGCTGCTTGTCACCGACTTCCGTGTAGAATTCGCCGTAATTGTCGGTGGGTGTTCCCAGTCCCGTCAGGAGAGTGCTGTCGTCCATCGATCCCGATGTGGAAAAATCGAACCGCAGCATCAGGCCGGTCTGGCCGACGTAGTCTGACAAGTCGATTCGTGCCTGTCGCCAGTCCCCCGTGTTGTCAAACAGTTCCTGAGTAGCCTGCCGTCCGTCCGCAAAATCCGCGAATCGACTTTCTGAACTGTAGGTCGGCAGTTCACTGTTGTCGTCGCGGACTCCGCCCGCTCCGTCGCCATTATTCGTGGCCAGCAATGTCCAGGTCACTCCATCGTCTTTAGTGACATAAACACGAGCCGTGTCTCGAGCGTTTCCATCTCCAGTTCCATCTCCACCAATTGACGGATCGTCGTCGGACGTGTCTTCACTGTGCAGGAAGTAGTTGAAGTACAGGACCGGGCGATCCGCGGCGGATTGGATTCCAATCTGACTTACCAGATCGAACGGGGCTGTCACCAGGCTTCCGAGGGCTCCGCCGGGCAGATTATAGTTGTTGCCGATGTCCGCGTTGCTGGTCAGGTCGCGTTGAATGTCGTGGTTTCGGATCCCCAACTGCCCCCGGGGCGATTCGTAGTTGTAGTATGGATTGGAATCGTCGTCCGTGTAGGTATCGAGACCGAAGTACAGACTTGTCCCACCCTGTCCTTCGTCCTGGTCGTAATCGATGTTTCCCTGTCCATCCGTCAGCCCCGCTCCTGTCCGATTCTGAGCCCCAGGCGTCCGGCTGTTATCAAAAGCCAAATTGATACCGTGTCCGGCGTTTGCGCTGCGATTAGTCGTCGGGTGCCACAAATTGAAGTCCAATGGCGAAAACGCCAGACCGGTGGCGCCAGTCACTTCCACATCGATTGACGTGGCGTCTGCCAATCCGTTGCCTGTACTGTCGAAAATGCTTTGCAATGCACCAGTTGTATCCATGGCGATCAGAGTGCCACTGCCCGTGAGTGCGAACAGCAGATTTGCATAACGTCCCGTGGTTGCGTTACCCGCCGCGTCAAACGCGGAAACGTTTTGGGGGCCGAGTGACAATCCCTGGAATCCGGTCATTCCCAGATCCGACACCATCGTCGCGCTACCATTAATCTTATTGATGGTGATCAGTTCTCCCTCATCGGTGATGCCATACAGCGTGGCTCCGTAGAAGTCGCCAAATGCCATGCCC
>JBDONA010000082.1:0-3874 GCA_039831575.1 Fuerstiella sp.
GTTCGTCCGTACTGATGAACCCGGATGACGAACGGACGCGCAGCGACTATTACCGAACTCCAAACATCGAGCGTCTGGCACAGATGGGGATGCGGTTCACTCAGGGATACTCACCGGCGCCATACTGTTGCCCGACGCGCCGCAGTCTGCTGATTGGACAGACACCAGCTCGACACGTCTATCAGAAAGATCAGAAGAACTGGTCGAAGCAGTACCGCAAACAACTCAGCCTGCCTCGGATGCTCAAGGCGGCGAATCCGGATTACAGGACAGCCCATTTTGGCAAATGGGACATGCGAACTGACGACGTCACGCCGGAGCAAATGGGGTATGACGTCAGCGATGGCTACACAGGCAACGGCACGGGTGGCGGAAAAGGCAGCGGTGGCCCCGCCGCAAAGGACGATCCCAAACTCATCTTTGGAATCACCGACCGGGCATGCGACTTCATGCAGACGCAGACGAAGAGTGGCCATCCGTTTTTTGTTCAGGTGTCTCATTACGCCGTGCATCTGGATATCTTCTATCGAAAGCAAACGCTTGCACAGACGCAGCAGCAGCCCCGCGGGAAGAAGCACACGATGCCTGAGTTCGCGGCGATGACCAGCGATGTGGATGCAGGAATCGGAACGCTCATCGATAAGATCAATTCGCTGGGATTGCAGAACAACACCTACATCTTTTTTCTGTCGGACAACGGCGGCCGGCTGACGATGCCTGGTCAGAAGGGAAAAGAACTTCCCCGCAATCATCCGCTGCGGCACGGCAAGGGCACGATGTATGAAGGCGGCATTCGTGTGCCGTTCATCGCGATCGGCCCGAATGTTCAGCCGGGGAGTGTCAGCCGCACGCCGGTGACTGGCCTGGACATCTTTCCCACCATTGCCCAGCTGGCGAAGTACCCGCAGCCACTGCCTGAGACTCTGGACGGAGGCAGCATGGCGGAAGTTCTCCTTAACCGCGGACAGGGAACCATCACTCGCAATCAGCCGTTCCTGCTGTTTCACCACGCCGTCGATCGCACGCCGCAGACAGCGTTGATTTACGGAGACCACAAGTTGGTCAAGACATGGAAAGAGGAGCGACTGGAGTTGTTCGATCTGTCGAAAAGCATCAGCGAAGACGAGGATCTGTCCGAACAACTGCCAAAGAAGACGGCCGAACTGCATTCCATGATTGTCAATTTTCTGGACGACGTGAAAGCCGAAACACGCAGAACGGATGGCAAGAGCAGTAGCAGGGAAAAGACTAAACCACAGCCTTCCCGCAATGCCCCCGCGTCCCTGCGGAATTCACTGACCGGCACCGGTTCACCCCCGAACGTCCTGTTCCTGTCGATCGACGATTTAAACGACTGGGTCGGTGCGTTGGGCGGGCATCCTCAGGCGAAGACGCCCAATCTGGATCGACTGATTTCGAACAGTGTCTTCTTTCGAAATGCTCACTGCGCCGCGGCTGTGTGTAGTGCGTCCAGACATGCCTTAATGAGCGGACTGCGACCTTCGACCACTGGTTGGTACACGAACGCGTCGAAAAGCAAAAAGAGTTACGAAAAAGCTCTGGGCGAAACCGTTCCACTGCCAACACACTTTAAGCACAACGGCTACAAGACGATGGCCGCAGGCAAAGTGTTCCACAAAGGCACCAGCGATATCAAGGATTACGACTACTGGGATGAAACGCGTCCCAAATACAGGTGGCCCAAACATCTCGCCGCGCGCGGCCACGGATACGCGGGTGGGAAAGGCGGGCACTTCTATCCCTTCCCCCGCGATGGTGGAGCGATTTATCAGAAGTATCAGGAAGGAGTCGATGGTCAATCGCTGTGTTGGGGAGCACTCGAACGGTCGGACATTCCGCCTGAAGGTATGCCGGACGAACAGATTGCCGCCTGGGCCGTAGAACGACTCAACCAGACACACGACAAACCGTTTTTTCTTGCTGTCGGTTTCGTTCGACCTCATGTTCCATTCACGGCGCCAAAGGAGTTTTTTGACCTCTATCCGCTTGCCGACATTGTCATGCCGGACGTGCCCGGCGACGAGATGGACGACATTCCACTGCTGGGCAAGGCCATCGCCTACGGGACGATCAAGGGCGGCGACCACAAAAACGTACTCGGTGTCGGCCCCGATTATTGGCGGGAAATGGTTCGCGCATACCTGGCGTGTGTGTCGTTTGCAGATGCGCAAGCGGGCAAGGTGCTGGACGCGCTGGAAGCCAGTCCTTATGCCGACAACACCATTGTTGTTTTCTGGTCAGATCACGGCCAGCATTTGGGTGAGAAACGTCACTGGCGCAAACAGGCTCTGTGGGAGGAATCCACTCGAGTACCGCTTTCGTTTCGTTTGCCGCAGTCGTTTAATGGTGGCGAGAGCTGCGATCGAGCGGTCAGTCTGCTGGACATCTATCCGACGCTGCTGGAACTGTGCAACCTGCCGAACGTCAAAGGGCTTGAGGGTACGAGCTTGTTGCCACAGCTGGAAGATCCTGCGACACGTCGGGTTGAACCAGCCATTTCGACGTGGCATTACAGAAACCATGCCGCGCGAAGCCTGAACTTCCGATACATCCGTTACCGAGACGGAACGGAGGAACTCTACGATCACCGCTCCGATCCGAACGAACACCACAATCTTGCCGCGGACCCCAAACTCGCGCGGATCAAAGAAAAACTTGGCGCTTACATGCCGACGAACAACGTCGTACCAACTTCGATGAACGACGGAGGTCTGGACACATTTGGGCGCAAGGTTGAGAGACTTCGCAGCGAGGGCGTTCCGGAATGGCTGGGCAAGGAACCGAAAAAGGGTGTTGCCGATTGAATCATGATTCAAGCCGCTCGAATTCCATTTTTTGAACAAATAACTTTCATCGCCAGAGGTCCACACATGACCAGACTCACCATCCGCGTTTTCTCGTGCTGTGCACTTGCCATTCTGCTTTCTGGTGTTGCGACGGCACAGCGTTCGTCCGTTGTGATTGGCGAGTCACTCGCAGCCGTGAAGGATCCCGAAGCGGGGCAACTTGACTCGCCATTCGGAGTTGATTTCGACAAACAGGGCAACATGTACATTGTCGAGTTGTCCGGTGGGCGTGTTCACAAATTCGATACCGCAGGTCGTTTTACGACCATTGCCGGCGACGGCAGCAAGGGGTACACCGGAGACGATGGCCCGGCCAAAGACGCCACCTTCAACGGGATGCACAACGTGGCGGTTGCTCCGGCCGGTGATCTGTACATCGCAGACAGTTGGAACCATTGCATTCGCAAAATCGATGGCAATACAGGCATCATCACCACGATTGCAGGCACAGGAAAACCAGGCTTCAGCGGCGACGGCGGACCGGCCACCCAGGCAACATTCAATTTCCTGATGTGTGTCTCGCTGAATTCAACCAATGACAAACTCTATGTGGCCGATCTGAAAAACCTGCGTATCCGCATGGTTGATCTCAAGACGGGTGTTGTCAGCACAGTTTCCGGTAATGGTGAAAAGGGCATTCCTGCCGACGGCAGCGTGGCAATCGAAAGTCCGTTGGTAGATCCTCGCGCGGTGGCCGTCGATTCGAAAAACAATATCTATATCCTTGAGCGAAGCGGCCATGCTCTGCGGATGGTGACACCAGAGGGCAGGATTCGCACCGTTGCCGGGACCGGCAGGAAGGGCGAAGCCGACGGGGCCGCCCTGACGGCCGAGCTGAATTCGCCCAAGCATGTCACCATTGACCTGGATGATAACGTAATTGTTCGGCGACAATTAGTCGTGCGGTTTAGCGACAACTAGAATTCCGGTCGGGTTTTGGAAACTCCTCTACGGTGACGGCTTCGTTTTGTTGCTCTTCGCCGTTTCCACACGATAGCTGGGGACGT
>JBDONA010000666.1:0-3871 GCA_039831575.1 Fuerstiella sp.
TCCTGACCGCTGGATGGAGATCACGATTTCTCAGGGACGAAATCGTCAGGTGCGAAGAATGACGGCCGCAATCGGTTTCTCCACGCTGCGACTGATCCGACACAAAGTAGGGAAGTGGACGATCGATGGAATCGAATCAGGCGGTTGGGTCGATACTGAAGCGTGAGGCGAAAAGCTCTTGAAAGGCGGCCACAAGGCTAACGGCAAGACATTCATGGCCCACATTGACGGATACAACCAGATGGACTTGCTGACGGGCAAGTAATAGTCGTTCGTTTGGATTTGATACGAGTCAATCGGAGAGGACAAAGAGAGCAAGAAGGCGCCCTCGTTAACGCTGAAGTTTGAATATGACGTGCGGAACTGAAGACTCGGGAACTCGGTGGCGACTGATGGAATCGCCCCCTGTCGTGTCAACAACCCGTGAGTCGTGACACACGCCATAAAATGACCGTATTTCGAGACGGCTGGCCAGGGCACGACCTCAAAAGTCCCATTTCGTTCCCCTGTTCTGAGCTGTGCTTCACATGCGTCGGTCTGAGAACCCAGGTGCTGTCGGTGAAGGGGACCGACGCACCCGGTGACGAACACCGAAAGCACTCACAGGCAGTTGGCCAGCGAGGTTCATTCCTGTCCAAGAGGCGCGATTGAGCCACCAGCAAGGTAGGATGCGGTGATGTGGTACTGGACTCTATTCACGATACGGATGATGGCGAGGGGTGGGTTGGCGACGGCCGTGGTGCTGTGGGTGGTGTGAGGTGATGACAGTATCAGGGACAGCTGACTCTCTTATTCTGGTTCCATTGGAAGGACATCAGAATGGCCCGCAGAAAGAAACAACAGCCCTCAAAGAGGGTTCGGCGTGAGTATCCGGATGAGTTCAAGGAAGAGGCTGTGCAGATGCTTCTGGATGGCCACACGGCTCCGTCTGTGGTGGAACGTCTGGGGATCACCAACGTCAATATGCTGTATCGCTGGAAGAAAGAACAACTGGCTCGCAGCGGCCCTGTTGCAAGTTCTCTGGAAGCTCGTGTCAGGGAGCTGGAGGGCGAACTCCGTCGTGTCGAACGTGAGCGGGAAGTGTTAAAAAAAGTGGCTCTAGCGACGAAACAGTGGGTAACTTACAGGTGACATGCGACCCTAAATAACCGAGTCTGATTTTCGGAACGTTTGTAAGTTGTTGTGTTGCAAAGAGAAAAGGGAATTCACATCCTGAAGTTTGTTGTTTGGAACAGCATCAAACTCAAGGAGGAATTCCCATGTCAGGAATTGTGCCCCATTTGCGACGGAGTGACAAGGAGAGGTTGAGAAAACAGCTGGGATGGCGTGCGACAGCCAGGCAAAGGATTCGTTATCTGATCATCATCAACCTTCTGAACGGGCGATCGGCTGCAGATACGGCGTGCGCTCTGGGAGTCGGACGCTCGACCGTTTACGACGTCGCAAAACGATTTCGCCAACATGGAGAAGTCGGACTGGTCGATCGCCGGGAGGAGAATGGACAACGCAAACTGGATGAAGCGTATTTGGCAACATTGTACAAGGTTGTTGCCGCTTCTCCGCCGGACTACGGTTGGCGACGTCCGACCTGGACACGAGAGATGCTTGTCAAAACGATGGTGCAGAAAACAGGCACCAGGATTCACGTGTCGACCATGAGCGCCGCACTGAAAATGATTTCTGCACGACAAGGCCGTCCGAAACCCACCGTTGGCTGTCCGTGGTCGAAACGTGCCAAAAACAGGCGTTTGCGTGAGCTTCGGCATCTTGTCGACACACTGCCCGAGGACGAAGTCTGCGTGTACGAAGATGAAGTTGACATTCATCTGAATCCGAAGATCGGCCCGGACTGGATGGTGCGAGGTCAGCAAAAAGAAGTGCTGACGCCAGGCAAGAACGTGAAGCGTTATTTGGCAGGTGCTGTCGACTCGCGGACAGGCGAATTGATCTGGGTGGAAGCTGACCAGAAGAACACTCTGTTGTTCATTAATTTGATGTGGAAACTGGTTCAACACTATCGTGACGCGAAAGTCATCCATCTGATTCTGGACAACTACAGCATCCACTCCACGCAACAGGTGGAGGTCAGTCTGGCAACAACCGAGGGGCAGCGCATTCAGTTACATTTTCTGCCACCGTACTGTCCGGATCACAATCGTATCGAACGACTCTGGCGCGACCTGCATGCCAACGTCACTCGCAACCATCGCTGCGCCACAATGCCGCAACTCATAAAAGAGGTCAATTACTGGCTCCGAAAGCGAAACTTCAATCGATCAAAAGCCCTCTCTGCGTAGACAATTCTCTATGTCTGCGAATCAAGCTCGGTTATTTAGCGCGTTTGCCGTGCAGAGCACCCACGAACTTTTGAATCTCCGGGCGACCAACTGGATTTCCACATTGCGGTCTTCTCAGACCGACGCGCGCCCTTTATTCTTCGGGAACTTCAGACAAACTTCCGTCGCCGCGGGAGGATTGGCGACCTTAAACTGAACCAACTCGCATGAAGCAGCCTTCAAGTAAGAACGAACGAGCTCATTACAGGCTGCCGTATCCACAGGCTGAAGGGCCCACGGTACGGATCGAGGACCGAGACTATGAACTTTCGGAACTATCCGAAGGAGGGGCTAAGATCCTGCTTGGCGGTGTCGGTGCAGTTCACGGGGACCAGACGTTCGCTGGTGTGCTTCGCTTCCGGGATGGCGAGACCGTTTCCATTGAGGGCGTTGTGGTGAGATCCGATGAGAAAGAAATGATCGTGCGTTTCTCAAGCGGTATCAGCATGAAGCGCATGGTGGCAGAGCAGATCCGACTCCAACAGAAATATCCGATGATGTTTGGCACAAGGAAAGATGTGGGTGATATCGAAAAGGCATAACTCGGGTAAAGACTACCATCGCTGATGGCCCTCCCACACCACCTGACATGGCGTCGCCCGACGTCGGTGCACGACCTGCCTCGGTCCCCGCGAGCACTCCACGCTTTCAGACCGATCCCCTTCACGGAGTTCCCGGCATTCACCTCGAATCGGCCCGGCGTTATACTGCGGCAGCGGAACGACAACTGGAATTTCGCAAGTTCTACCAATGCGAGACCGCGTCACCTATAACGGAAGGTGAACCGAAGGCTAATCCGTCAAAACCATGTTGCGTCGCGGCAGCCCCGGTGAGCCAGGAGATATAGCGCATGTCTACGATCACAGTCGATCTTCCTGACGATCTCAGATCGTATGTTGAAGAGAACGCCAAAAACTGCGGGTACGCTAATGCTGGCGAGTACATTGTCGCGCTGGTTGCCGCCGCAAGTGAAAAACGGAGCGAGATTGAGCTCGCTCTCGTGAATGGTGTGTCGAGCGGTCCTGCAGATCGCTGGACAGGAAAAGAATGGCAGACGATCAAGGATCGTGTCGCTACTCAGGGCAACGGATAGGTGGACGATCGAAAGCCCATTGTCCGGCGGCCAAGGGCAGCCGAGGACGTTGAAAGCCACGCGATGTATATCGCGCAGGACAGCATCGATTCAGCGTTGCGTTTTCTGGTCCGCGCCGAAGAAACGATCAATGGGCTGTCAGCCTTTTCGGAAAGTGGTGCGCCCTTCCAATCGACAGTGCCTGAACTTCAGGGCATGCGGACAAAGCTGATAATCGACTTCCCACATCACATTGTGTTCTACATCGAACGGGACAGTGTGATTGAAGTCGTCCGTGTACTCGGTGGTGGTCAGGACATGGGCGTCGAAGTCGAGAAAGTCTAGCCCCTGAACAAGCGACCCACTGAGTTTGTTTTTGGGATGGAAATTGCGCAGCGGAGCTCGGTCGGCGATGCGAAATCGTCGGTGCATCGTCGAGAATATTTCTGTGGCATGGTTCGTC
>JBDONA010000709.1:0-3870 GCA_039831575.1 Fuerstiella sp.
GTGAAGTCCTGGACGCGATCAGCGAAGTTGACCGGGACATTGATAATGTCAGCGATCAGGTGGATGGTGCCAAGCAGGCGATCACAGATCTGACGGAGATGCTGAAGGACTGGCAGGATCCGAATCGCGTGCACGAGGGATAGCCACCTCATTCGCTGTGGTTCGCAGACTTCACCGTGCATGTAGCTGGTGAGCATCATGTCGCCGACTCCAAGCTGAGGAGTTGTCGCTCATTGTGAACCCGAGTCGATCCCTCTACTCTGTCAGTCCGATGTCCGTTGATCTGACCAACACACAATCCTGCATGAAGCAGTTGAGTTCACGCACATGAAATGGTTTCGCCGCGGCAAATCCGACGCCACCACAGACTCTGCCCCCAGTCAACCACAACCGGACGATGTCGAGCCTGATGAGGAATCGGCCGCCGAAAATCAGGGGACGGACGAACATTCGTCTTCATGGGATCGGGCGCGGCTCAGATCCATGCTGTCGTCGGCTCTCATCTCAGCGATCCGTTCCATCGCAGACGAACCTGCCCGGAAGGAAGTCATCGCCTGGTTTGTTCAGGCACGTGAGATTCTGGATTCCGGAAAGCCAAAGAAGGAAGTCGCCAAAGATCTCTACGGCATCCTGAGCAGCAAACGCATTGCTCAACTACTAGGTGGCACAGCCAAGACGACATTAAGCTCGTACAAAGGCTCTGGTCTGCCATTGTCGATTAAGGCTGCGCTCCCCGTTGCGGTCCTTGGTGGTGCAGTATTCGGAGCACAAGGAGCAGGCATTGCGGCATTTGGCAGCGCGATCGGACTTCCCGTCGTGCTGATTCTCTTTCTGGGAACAGCAGGCGTTACTGCTGTTATCGAAGCATTTATCAAAGACAAAACGGTTCGTGACCCGCTGACCAAGTTGCTTATTGCGATGCTGGCATTGGAATCAAAGCGGCGAGCATCGAAGGAATTGCTCCGGGCTCTTCGCGAAGAGATAGCGGTTCCAAAAAGGCAGGACTTACCAGACGATGCCGCTGAACGCATTTCGGCATTGAGAGAAATGGACCCCATCGATTTCGAACGGCACGTCATGTCTCTCTTTGCCGCAGAGGGATTTGATGCTGGAGTAACTTGCCGTTCCAACGATTTTGGAGTTGACGGTTTTGTTACTCATCCGGACGGATTACTTGTGGTGCAATGCAAACGGAACAGTTTAGCCAATACTGTGGGGCGTCCGGTTGTACAACAATTCAAAGGGGTCATTGAGGAGCAGAAGGCTCTACGCGGATACATCGTGACAACGAGCCGGTTTACGAATGAAGCTCGTGAAAGTGCGAAACTCAATGACAGAATTATTCTTGTGGACTGCGACGAACTTCTGAAATGGCACGACGATGGAAAGACTCTGACTAGCGCTGACGCGAGATAATCACCAACAACCGCAAGCGTCACACGTCTTTGTGGTGGCTCTGATATTCGTCTGTGCCGGGATGTTATTCGTCACGGCGAGGATGAACCGGAAGGCTCACGATTGACTCATGCTGGCTGAGAAGGGGCTGTGGGATGCGGTGATGGTGCCCCGGTATTCGCTGTGTCGAGCTTTCCCGAACTGTTGGGTTGAATTCCTCATCACCCCCTGGTGTAATGGTCCCCGCCGATATGCGGGAGGTACTGGAAACGGCTTCGCTAACAGCGTTTTGTTCCGTGAGGTTCAGAGGTTGCTACGCTACACCGCTAAGTCGGCATCTTTGATGCTGTAACTCTCCGCAGGTCGCTCCGCATCAAGACCATCAAGAAAAAGCGGAAACCCGGGTGATGGTGCCCCGGTGTTCGCTGCAATATTCAATCTGCTGCGGTATCGACATTTGCTTTCTTCTTGCCAAAGAACCGCCCAAGGAATTTGAATACGAACCACGTCGACACAACACCGATGACTGAGGACAGGATCCATGTCTTCAGCAAAAGCGGCCAGTCCAACCGGATTCCAGAAAAGAAATTGTCCTCGATCCAGACGACGAGCCCGACCCCGACAATGAGGCCGATCACGGTAATGACGGCAGTCCGTATCAGCCGAGATCGCGGCGCGGCGACGTGTTCTGGTTCCCCGGTCGGTGCCTTGTACGGATCATCACTCATCAGCCACCACCTTCCCCCGCTTCCAATACACCCACTTCAGCACGCCGTAGAACAGGGCGAAGATGGTGACGATGAGGTAGTGACGGAATGAGATAACAAAAACAACCGTGGATCTACGCACAGTCAGACCGCCAAAACTGAATCCAATTACGTTCGGTGAAACACCTTTTGTCGTGGTCGGTTTCCTGAACAACTCGGAATAACTTGCTTGTTCTCGCGTGCTGCCATTCTGCACTTCAAGAAACCAGGGAGTGGGCACATCGTAGTAGACGAAGCATAAATAGCCATCTTGTGTCACACAGGCCAAGGCGACTGGAGTGCCGATCATCGGTATCATCAACTGCCCCGCACCCCACCATACATGTTTAGGTCTGGCAAAGCCGCCTTAATCTTTGCCCGCCCCGCATCGGTGACCTGCGTGCTAAATAGGTAAAGGTGCCTAAAACCGGCTAGTTCTTTCAAGTGCTCCAGTCCAGCATCGGTGACCTGCGTGCTGTTGAGGTGGAGATCTTTCAGGCTGGTCATGCCTTTCAGATGCTCCAGCCCGGCGTCGGTGATTGGCGCTGCCAGACTTTAGAAACAGCCAATGTCACGAGACCGGTTTGCGCTGCTCCGGCAGGGTGAATGCGGAGAGGTTCGGGCGGCATTCTGCTGATCGATGCGTACCGGCGCGGCGTCATTGGCACGATGCCCGGCATTGACTTACTGGATGGCATCGTGGCGTTGTGGGCAGCGTGCAGAATAACGATGACGCAACGGCGTATCGCATCTACGTCCCGATCTGTGCGCTGGTCGCATTGCAGCTGCAGGCGAGGCCTGGACGGATTCCGGTCCATCGAAAAGTATATTCTGGTCAAGCGTGGACTGATCGGCGACGCGAACCGAATTGCTGGAGCCTGGCCCCGGAGACGCAGAGCGAAGTCGATCGGCTTCTGACGATGTTGACCGACGCACTGGCCGCCTGATGAATACAGATCCTGATCACGCTCCCGTTGCAGAGTCACCCAACCTGCCAGCGCGAGTACGACACTGAACAATGCAATAAGTGATCGGGAGTGTTTTCTGCTGGTTTCGGACGCGTATGATTTCGAAAGTCAGCTGGCGTGATATTTGATCGTGAAAGAAGACTCCCGGCCCTCCCTACGCATAAGCAGGCCGGCGATCGCCTTTTTACCATCTTCCACGGACACCTGAGGCGGCGGCTCATCAGTTTTCGGATGGGATTCAATTGTGTCGATCATTCGGTTCATCATATCAACGAAGTGCGCTCTCACGGCCTGCTGGTAAGATAAATGGGACGGTATCCAAACTAGTGTCGCGAGCATCCATGCCTGAAACATTTTCCTTGTGGTGTGCCATTCGGTGGCGACCCAATAGAAGATGAAGAACGGTATGAACAAACAAAGTAAACCGTTAAAAACACTCTCTTGAAACGCCTTGACCAACACGCCGAGCGAAGCGACGAATGCCACCAGACCGGCGGGCGATACGATCAGGCTAAACAACAGCCCACCAAACTTCAGGTTAATCATCGTCGTGATATAGACAAACAGTGCGGGGATCAAAGCGGCAGCAATCCAAAGCAGTGGATTGTCCAGAGTCAAACGAAAGTGAGATTCGGTATCGCTGCCTGCCGTTTCGCTGCGAGAGCGTTGCTTCTTCCTTTTTGACGTCCGCGGTGGCGGCTTGTTTGCACGCAGAGGCTGCGTCCCGGTCGACGCGTCGTCTCCATAAGGATCATCACCTG
>JBDONA010000402.1:0-3870 GCA_039831575.1 Fuerstiella sp.
GTGCCGCTGGAGTCGGAACCTGCGTTCCCAGATTTCGCCCCGGCTAACCGCATTCGTGAGCTGGTCATGGGGATGGCCTAATATCTTCTGCCAGGTGTCCGCGCAACCCCGCCGCGTATGCGGCTGGCTGTGTTCCTCCGGCTACGCCTCCAAGAGACAGCCCTTTACTTAACCCCGATTCTCTCACTCACCCTGGTGCAAAGACTGGGAGGTTGTCACCCTGTCGCAGCCGTTCGGCTATCAACTCCCGCAGCCGTCCGAGTCGCCGTATCCGCAGCCGCTGGCGTAATTCTTCCGTCGTCGGTTTCGTGTCCATGTGATGGCCCTCCAAGGGCTGTATTACGAAAAGTGACTCGAGCCCATCAAGACGCTATATTCACCAGCATGAAAATCCGATGCCCACACTGCCTTGTCCGACCTGCGGTGCGTTTTCACGGTACTTCAACTACGGCGAGACGGTAGAAAACATGGGGGCCATTGACATTGCCGAGTAAATACCCGTGCCCGCGTTGCCGGACTTCACGTGGAACCGTCGAGGGGGTTTGCCCAAAATGCGACTGGTATCCCGGTATAACAAGTGCCCCGTCTACAGACGAGACTGGAGATGGCTCTTGCGACGAGTTAGCCGTCCCGGAAATACCAGCCCCGGTAACGACCACCGATTGCGATAGCATCATTGACGATACCGCTTCGCCTTTCCCGGAGTCCGTTGGTGGCACTGACGACTCGCACTCAGCGATAAAGAACCACTGGAAACTCCTTTTCCTATTGTTTTGGCTGGCGATCGGGGGACCCATATTTTGGTACTTAGTGCCGGTGATCATCTGGGGCGAGGATCTTTGGAGATTTGGAGCGTTTGTTGGTGTCTTGGCCTATGTCCTTACGAGCTACTTGGAGGTGTACGGCAGAATTTTCGCGGCCACGCCAATGGAAGTGTACGTCGTGGATATGCGTGTCAGAATTGATTCGGACAACCAAGTCTTTCACGTGATCCAAACGACAAAGGGTACGACGAGCGTACGTCGCCGAATATACGAATCGGTGTCGGTTGGCGTGAACTACAAGGCTCTTGGGTTCGTGTCGTTCACACAGCGACTTCACACGTTTGGTGAGTGGACACCCATGGATTCAACAGAATTGGCTCTACATTGCTGCCCAGAATGTGGTTACGAAGTACCCACCAATGCCGCCTGTCCACAGTGTGCGTTTGCAGCCAGAAAAAGCATGTTGGCCCAGAACCGCGGGCGTGGTGGTTTAGTGTTGTTCTACTCACTCGTCCTGGGAGCCCTGTTATTCTTCGGTTGGCATGCGTACAAAATGTTCTTTCCATAGTGATCACAACCGATCGATCCCCTCGCCGATCGTTTCAATCGCCGCGTTGATCCGTTTCAGGACCTCGCGTCCGTTGACCCGATCGTCCGTTGACCCGATCCCGTCGCCCCACCTGATCCGCTGCTCGAGCTGCTCGATGTCACAATGTCTCGCCGTCTTCTTCGTCCGCGTGTCACCCTGCCTTATCCGCCCGGCTATCAACTCCTGCAATCGCCTTAGCCGCCGTTCCCGCAGCCGCTAGCGTAGTTCTTCCGTCGTTGGTTTCGTGTCCATGTGATGGCCCTCCGTAACGTGTATCACGGAATTGGTGGGTAGGCGATCAAGACGGTATGATTTGGCGTGTCATGTTCGCCGCGGAGACAGGCCAGTTGTTTCTTCCCTGATCTTTTCGATACAAATTTGGCTATATACTGAGCGACTTATCCGACTCGGCCAAGTCTTCCTGGCTCGGCATCACCTGTCTTGCCATGCGGCGGTGAAACTGAATGTTAGTTAGGAGAAGGTAGCATGTCGGATGAAGAAAGAGCTCAAGATTCAGCAACGTCGGATCCAAGCAGCTCTTCGTCACAGGCGAATTCGGTAGAGTCGATTCAAGATTCCCACAACAAAGAAAGGAAAGTTGGAGGAGGCGCGCTGGTCGTCGTGGGCTTCTTCAATTTGATATTCGGATTGGCAGGAGGTGGTTTCCTGGGGATCTCTGGACTGATCGCACTGATGCATTCATTCTTCGGACTAATGCTTCTTGCCATGGCGTTGATCGCTGGATTGCAGGTCGTTGCGTCCGTCGGAATGTTCATGGGTCGAGAGAAGAGTGTGGAATTTGCCGACCTGCTTGCGAAGTTGTTTCTAGTCCCAATATCGCTTGTGATCATGGTACTGGTCTATTGGTCTCTATTGAACAACGGCCGACTCCAGGAGGATGATATCTTAGCGGTGGCAGGATTTGCGATCATGGCGGTCTGGCCAGTGGTCTTGATCGCATTCGCGATGCGAAGACATCGGCTCATACATGGTGCAAAACCGAAAGTAACGCGCAAACAGAATCTCCTCAAAGAAGAAAGCCGAGAACCCAACGTAAGGAAAGAAAGCCGATCGGAAGTCAAAACTGTCCAATCTCGCAAAAAAAAGAAGCGGAAAAACCTACCGCAGAGAAGGAAGCGGAAAAGAAAATAAGGAAGTGGATGCGGATAGATGGGCGAAGGGACCGACGTTGAGATGTAGGATCCTGGCGGGACTTTTTCGCCACGAAACACTGATGTCACAGCCAAAAAGAAGAGCTGTCAGAACCGTTCGCTTGGTCGCTGGCGTTGTATCCAGGATTTGGACAGCGACCCATCAGGCTGGTATGATTCGCGTGCGGACTGCTGACGCCATGCCAGCAGCATGAAGAATTTCGGTTTTGCCCAGGTCATCGAAGAAAGGTCGCCCCCATGAGAATCTCGCCACTTGTTCTGCTGCTGTTCGCAATGATTGGTTGTGGCTCAGGAAACCGAACCTCCACGCCACCGGTTGCGTCCTACAAGACACCGGATGCGGCCACGGTCAAGAAACACATGACACCCGCTCAGCTTGCATTGGGCGATCCTGTTGTTAACAGCATCGGCATGCTGTTGGTCCCGATCCCTGCTGGGACATTCACGATGGGTTTGGAGGGTCACTCAAACCCAAACTACCTGCCTCATCCAGTGACATTGACGCAGCCGTTTGAGCTTGGCGTTTATGAAGTGACTCAGGAGCAGTATGAGCAGGTGATAGGCAGTAACCCCAGCGATTTCAAAGGGCCGCAGAATCCTGTAGAGAAAGTGAGCTGGGATGATGCCGTAGAGTTCTGCCGTGAGTTGTCGGCTCTGCCCGCGGAAAAAGCGGCGGGTTATGTATACCGTTTGCCGACGGAAGCAGAGTGGGAGTACGCTTGCCGGGCAGGGACGCAGACGAAATACAGTTTCGGTGACAGTAAATCAGAGCTGGCTGATTACGCCTGGTACTCCAAGAACGCTGGCGGAAACTCACCATATCCCGTGGGTGGTAAGAAGCCGAATGCGTGGGGTCTGTATGACATGCACGGCAACGTGTTTGAGTGGTGCCAGGACCGGCCAGCCAGTTATCCGAGCGGCTCAGTGACGGATCCGACTGGTGCATCTTCGGGCTCGGACCGGGTGCGCCGGGGCGGCAGTTGGAGCAGCTACTCCGTCGTCTGCCGTTCGGCGGGCCGCAACTGGAGCCCGCCTGACTCCCGGAACGACAACCGTCTGGGCTTTCGTGTGCTCCGCAGTTCCATCAAGTAAGGCCGGAGGCGGAATCAAGTAAAGCGGAGCGAAGTCGGTAGCGCAGCCGTAACGGAGGCCCGCAGCGAGGGACGAGCGTAGAGGCTGTAGTGGAGAGCGCAGTGCAGGACGTAGCGAGCGACGATGCTGCCCTCAATCTCTGGTAGCTAAAAAAGGGGCACACCACCCAGGGCGTGATGCCCCAGGTGATGGCCCCACGCGTCTCCATGCCAGTGTCTTCAAAATGGAGCAGCCTGGTTCCGTCCGGCGTCCC